>NZ_JBHWYR010000044.1:0-45487 GCF_042728695.1 Bacillus sp. NPDC060175 | reverse complement strand
GTATAAGAGACAGGTATAATAATTCTAGTAATATTTTGACGGAGGGGAATATTTTGAATAAAGTTTTTTTTCATACTTGTATACTATTTTTGGTTGCGATAATCGCTTCTAGTGTGGGCGCATTCCTCGTTTCATCTCAATTTTTGTTGAATTTTGTCAACATCTCATTCTATATTGCATTGTTTTTTATTCTTATAGGTGGTTTTTTATTCATATTTCAAAATGGATTTTTTAACGTAACAATTTACGCATTCCAAAGAGTATTTGGTACGAATAAAAAAATTGACTCTTTAATTGAAGAAGCAGAGGAACCTATCGATAAGAAAGAACGTATTTATAAAACATATTCATTCAAATGGACGTATCCGATTTGTATTACCGGCATCGTACTTGGGTTGTTCTCGATCCTCATTAGCTTTACTATTTTGATGTAGTTTGCAAACACTGCTCCATATGATATAATAATCAGCAAAACATTTTGTTATAAAAATTTAGTTCTTTCATATTAAAAGGGCTCAGTTAACAATAAATTTATATGTATGCGATGATAAAGAAGAGTACATATTGGGGCAATTTCAGAGAGCTTGTGGGTGGTGTGAACAAGTAATTGTACAGTATGGAATGGGCTTTTGAGCACCAAACCGAACCGAAAGTAGTAGGCTTTGGCGTTATATCCAGACGTTATTATGGATCTTGAGAGATTTCACAGCTGTGAAATAATTAGGGTGGTACCGCGGTCCATTCGTCCCTATGTAATTTGGGATGAATGGGCTTTTTTGTATGCCTTCTCTTCCCCATCGCACATTCAATTTTAGGAGGAATTACTTATGTCAGTTATCTTTTCTGGTATTCAGCCAAGCGGAACAATTACACTTGGAAACTATTTAGGAGCTATGAAGCAATTTACAGAGCTTCAAAACGAACACGACTGTTATTTCTGTATTGTAAACCAACATGCGATTACAGTACCTCAAGACCCTGTAGGGCTTCGCAAAAACATCCGCAGTCTTGCTGCGCTATACGTTGCATGCGGCATCGATCCTGAAAAAGCTACTTTATTTGTACAATCAGAAGTACCAGCACACGCTCAACTAGGATGGATTATGCAATCCGTTGCTTACGTTGGAGAATTAGAACGTATGACACAATATAAAGACAAAGCTTCAGGAAGAGATTCAGTTCCAGCTGGATTACTTACATATCCACCATTAATGGCTGCTGATATTTTACTTTACAACACAGAAATCGTGCCTGTTGGTGATGACCAAAAGCAACATATGGAATTAACACGTGATCTAGCAGAGCGTTTCAACAAACGCTTCCGTGAAGTGTTCACAGTTCCTGAAATTCGTATTCCAAAAGTAGGAGCTCGCGTTATGTCATTAACAGAACCTACGAAAAAAATGAGTAAATCTGATCCAAATCCAAAATCAATGATCAGTATGCTTGATGAGCCAAAAACAATCGAAAAGAAAATAAAAAGTGCTGTAACTGACTCTGAAGGCATCGTTAAATTTGATAAAGAGAACAAACCTGGAATCTCTAACTTATTAACAATTTACTCTTCATTCTCAGGAAAAACAGTAGAAGAAATAGAAGCAATGTACGAAGGAAAAGGATACGGCGACTTCAAAGGTGACCTAGCACAAGTAGTCGTAGAAGCAATTCGTCCAATCCAAGACAAATATAACGAACTAATCAACTCCCCAGAACTAGACGAAATTCTAGACAAAGGTGCCGAAAAAGCAAACCGCGTTGCATTCAAACAACTACGCAAAGTAGAAAACGCAATGGGACTAAGCAGAAAACGTAGGTAACACATAAAGCGGAAGCGGCTCGCTCAGAATGTGAGGAGGATGGAGCTCCTGACGTAGAGGCGTTTTTTGCCTCGCAGGAAGGCGTGAAGCCACCGAACATTCTTGCCACCTCCATTAAAAAAAACCGCCAATTGGCGGTTTTTTTTTAATTTACCTTCTGCTCATTTTCCATTTCCCATAACTTTTCAAAAAACGGCTGTCCTTTTACAAGGCGCTCACATAATTGCTCGTGCTTCTCAGACCATCCAGTTTTCGCTTCATCATAAAGTCTAACCCAAACATCTTCAAACTCCATATGTTGGACCATTCCGTACGCTGATGGATCCCACTCTGTGAACCAATAGCGAATTTCAGCTGGATTTTTCGTTGTATGTAATTGATCTAATGCCATAAATAATAATTGTTTTAACTGTCTTTCTTTACGAGTTAGGCCGTTCATAATGAAAGGTGACGGCGATAAAATATGATGTTCTTTTTCAATCTCTTCCACTTGGAACTCATACTTTTCTTCTTGCACATTTTCTACCATCTCATATACCATCTGCTCTTGACGAGGTATAAGCCTACTTTTTCTAATTGGCACATTATAGCCGATTGAATCAATCGCAATAATTCCTTTTCCATCTGTAACTACAAAACAATATTCTTGTTGCAAACGTTCGTGATTTTTACGAATATAAGCCTTATGATATACGTCTTCCAATAATTTTTGCGGAAGCTCTAATAATTCGTTCTCGATGTAATGATATAATGTGGCATCTACTTTTAATAATGGCACTTGATCTAATAGCTCAATCGTATCATCTTTCCGCCATTCGTAAAAATGACAAACGTTATACCCATTCTCTTCACCTTCAAACCAATTTACCCATACATCATGTAGATATAACATTCACTACCCCTCACTTCACTACTGTTTGTACCAATCATTATGTTCATTTTTGCTTAACTTTATTCCACTTAAGGAAAAATATTCTAATTATTATTTTTTCTTCTATAATATAAAAAACAGGAGGTAACGCTCCTGTTTTTTTATGAAACATGAAATGTATTTGCTTTATTCAATATTTCTTTCGCATCTATAGATAATAAAGACAGTGTATTTTCTCCTTCAAATGCTACACAATCTTTCACAATATGAAATCCAAGTGCATAGCCAAGCATTTTCGGATACGAGTGCAGTCCATTTAATAAAACATCATGCTCCCTCGTACCTCTCTTTACATCTATTCGTTCTTGTATTGAATTTCTCCAATAATAAATAGCATCTTCTTTTGAAATATAAGTAGTCCATGGTGCACATCTTTTTTCTGTATACCTTTCATACACAGCTTGCTCAGCTAACCCTTCCATAATCATCGTATCAAGTAATGTATACTCTGTTTCTTTCGTCTCAATTTGATGTAATCTACATATATGGTGGTATTCATGCGTTAATAACGCTTTTAGTTCCTCAACTGAATTACGTCCACATACGAATAAGAAAATAACGTGACGCATAGATAAACCAGCCTTCCCGTTATATTCCTCTTGTACCGTTCGATTATATGAATCTGATAATAAAATAAAGATAGGAACATCTGGACCTTTTAGCCAACTTTTCAATTTTTCATACTCCATGCTAAGTTCTTTCCAAATTTCTTTCTTCTCTAACTCTTTAATTTCCTGCTCCCCCCTCATTACTGGGCGATACATACCTTTAGAGATTAAAAAACGATACAGCCTCTCTTTTGGCAATGGAATATACTTTGTAAATTTCTCACAAAGCTTTTCTGGGCGTCCATAATACAGATGTAACCATTCTGCCGTTTCAACAACCCCCACCCTTCATCCCTCCTTTTCTTATGTATATGCAAAAAAGAATGGAACGTAAAGGTGATAAAAAATAAATAAGGTGTCTTTTCGTAGTACTTTACGAAAAGACACCTTATTGTACATATTACTTATATGCTTTAAATACTAATACTGCGTTATGACCACCGAATCCTAATGAATTACTTAATACAGCTCGCACTTCTTGATGTCTCGCTGTATTTGGTACGTAATCTAAATCACATTCTGGATCTGGTGTTTCATAGTTAATCGTCGGAGGAATTACTCCGTCTGTGATTGATTTAATAGAGAAGATCGCTTCAACAGCACCAGCTGCTCCTAATAAGTGACCTGTCATTGATTTCGTCGAGCTAATTGCTACTTTATATGCATGCTCACCAAACGTTTCTTTAATTGCCATCGTTTCATACTTTTCATTTGCATCTGTACTTGTACCATGCGCATTAATGTAATCAATATCTTCTGGCTCTAGACCTGCATCAGCTAAAGCTTGACGCATCGCACGAACTCCACCTTCACCACCAGGAGCAGGCATTGTAATATGGAATGCATCACCAGTTGCACCATAGCCGACAATTTCCGCGTAAATATGAGCACCACGCGCTAACGCATGCTCTAATTCTTCAAGAATTAAAATACCAGATCCTTCTCCCATTACAAATCCACTACGATTTTTATCAAATGGACGGCACGCTGTTGCTGGGTCTTCATTAAATGTTAGTGCTTTCGCTGAACTAAACCCTGCGAACGCCATACTTGTTAACGGCGCTTCTGCTCCGCCTGTTATCATCGCATCAGCATCACCGCGCTGGATTACTTTAAACGCATCACCAATTGAGTTTGCTCCAGATGCACAAGCTGTTACAGAGCAAGTATTAATTCCTTTCGCTCCTGTAGCGATTGATACTTGACCTGCTGCCATATCTGGAATCATCATTGGTACGAAGAATGGGCTCACGCGGCGCGGACCTTTTTCAGTAAAAATCTTAAATTGTTCTTCGTATGTTTCCATACCACCAATACCAGAACCAACCCATACACCAATGCGTGGTGCATTTTCTTCTGTAATTTCAAGCTTCGCATCTGCAACTGCCATTTTCGCTGCTACTACTGCATATTGCGTAAAGCGGTCCATACGGCGCGCTTCTTTTTTATCTATATATTTTTCGACTTCAAAGTCATTAATTTCTGCTGCTACTTTTGCAGGAATTTGTTCTGAATCTATTCTTGTAAGTCGTCCGATTCCGGATACACCATTTTTAATATTTTCCCAAGCTGTTTCAACATCTGTTCCGATCGGTGTAACAGCTCCTAGCCCTGTAATTACGACCCTCTTTTTTTCCATACAAAATACACTCCTTTTTTTCTCTCAGTCCTTATTTACCCCAACGAAGAGCTACTGCTCCCCATGTTAATCCGCCGCCAAAACCGACTAGTATAATTAAATCACCATCTTGAATACGTCCATTTTGCAATTCCTCTACCATTGCAATTGGAATTGAAGAAGCCGATGTATTACCGAACTTTTCAATTGTCATACTCATTTTTTCTTTCGGTAAATTTAATCTTTCTCTTGCAGATTCCATAATACGAATATTCGCTTGATGTGGTACTAAGAAGTCCACATCTTCTTTCGTAAGTCCCGCTTTTTCTAACACGCGAAGACAGGAATCACCAAGTTGGCGAACAGCAAATTTAAAGACTTCTCTGCCGTTCATCATAACATACTCGTCTTGATAAAGATGCTTACCGCCACTTCCGTCCGCTCCTAATTCAAAGGAAAGTACACCTTTTCCTTCCGAAACGGCTCCCATTACGATAGCACCTGCTCCGTCCCCAAATAGTACTGCTGTATTTCGATCGTTCCAGTCTACAATTTTAGATAGTTTGTCACTACCAACTACTAATACATTTTTATAAGTTCCCGTTTGAATAAATTGCTGCGCTGTAATCATTCCGTACATAAAGCCAGCACACGCTGCACTTAAATCCATCGCGGCTGCGTGTTTTGCGCCAATTGCTTCTTGGATTACACAGGCTACTGCTGGGAATGCGCGATCTGGCGTTACTGTTGCCACTAAAATAAGATCGATATCCTCTCCGCTAATCCCTGCATCTTCAAGTGCTTTTTTAGAAGCCTCTACCGCCATATATGAAGTATCTATTGTATCATCGGCAATGCGTCTTTCTGCAATTCCCGTTCTCGTACGAATCCATTCATCAGATGTATCTACGATTTTCTCTAAATCGTGATTTGTGACTACTTTTTCTGGCACATATCTTCCGACCCCTAAAATGCCCACGTTCACATCGCAGCCCTCCATTTTATATCAATTATTATGACTTGGTACTAATTTTAAAACATAAATGTACTTTTGTCTAGAATATATTTCAGCTAAAAAAATAAAGACAGCGTATTACTAACTTTATTTTTCATTAAAAGAAACAGAAAAATTCCTGTCCTTTCAAAATACAAATTATTCCATACCCTTACTCCGCTTGAGAATAAAAAAGCCCCAACCGCTTCTATCCACGGTTCGAGCCTCTCTCCCATCAACAAAAAAGAAGGGTTTATTCTTTATCTGCCTTTCCTTCAAAACTAAGGCGTTCTCCTCATAACCTTCCCCTTAACCTCATCATCCCTCTGGTCTTACCTCGCTCGAGACTAAAAAAGGCTCTTACCGCTTCTACTCACGGCTCGAGCCCCTCTCCCCTCCCAAAAAGAAGGTTTTGTTTTTCAGTTTTATTCTTTATCTGCTTTCCCAAGCTCATATGCTTCGCCCATTACTTTCATCAATAGCTCTAACACCGGCTGTGCGTTCTCCATATCAAGTGCAATTCCATTAGAATCTAAAATTGCCTTAGCTTCTGGTAAATGTTTCATTGCGATTTGTAAAAATTGCATACTTTTTTCGTTCATGTAATCTCTCCCTCTCCATTAAAGCTTTTCAATCAATTATCCATACAATAGTTTAACACGTGCGCTACCCTTCGTATAACTCTTTATATTTTTTCATATGTGCCAATTGTTTATTTAAACCGAATTCTACTGGTGTATTTTTTTGAATAGAAATAACCTCTACAGCTTCATCTCTTACTTCCACATTTTTTTTATTTACTTTATCATCTGCATGCAGCAAGGTCATACCTTTTTCCCATAACTCTTCTTTTCCGCTAAGTAAATTATATACACCGAGGTGCTTTACATTCATTCCATGTTCCCATAAATATTCACATACATCTTCAACGTAAAGTAAATCGCTTCCTTTTTCTCCATTTATACAACGGCACTCTTTTTCATCAAGTTCTGATAAAATAAGCTGATGATACATCATAAACGACGGTTGCCACGGCCCATATAATGTAGGAACTCGATATGCACTATATTGTAATTCGCCTTTTTTCACCCCTTCTTCCACCTTCGAAAATAGACGTTTGTTTTCGGATTCTTCAGTGCTTCCTATTTCAATAGAAGAAATTAGATTTAACTTTACTTTATTTTTTTCACACATCCTTACGATTCGTTTTAAATATTGTAATATGACCCTTTCATTCCGAAATCCATTTTGTTGATTCGGCTCATACAAACAAAAATAAACTGTATCGAAACTTTCTTCCTCTACCGATCGCCATCCGTCTTCATCCCTTATAGAATAGTACGTAAATAACGCATTTCGCCCAATCAACAATAATTTCTCTTCATTAATTTTTGTCATACTATCAAATTCATCAAAATCAAGACCATACACTTCTATTTCTTCTGCAATCATTTTATTCACAAGGTGATAACCTACAAACGTAAGTGCACCTATAATCAGCACGCGTTTCATACCACCAATCCTTTCCCCTTGAAACAAATAGCTCCTCGTTTATGTATATGGGAGCTTCACAATTCTTCTTCATATTTTTTAAAGAAATCAGTCGTTTGTCTAACCATTTTATATTTCACATCTTGCAGATGGAATAAAACAAAAGTATCGCATTGATTTAATTGCCTCATTTTCTCGTATTTACGTAACAATTGTTTTCTTCCTCTTTTTTCTTGTGTTGATACGAAAATTTTAACAGGTACACAAGACGGAAGAAGCACAAATGATTTCTTATTTATTTTTGATTCTAATTCTAATTCTTCTTCTTTGGAATCATACGCCAAACTTAATTCCTTCACTAATCTTTTGTAAAAAAACTTATGCTCTTTCTCAAACTCCACATATTCTGGTAAATCTAAACATGGATTTAACATAACGACCGAACGTATACATTCAGGGTACTTGTTCATCATCTCCAGTGCTACAAGTGCTCCCATACCATCTGCCATAATGTGCATTTTCGTATTCAATGTCTCTTTTCTTAGAACGACATCATACAAACGTTTTGCTAGATGAACAGCTCGGTCGTTCCCCCAATGCCTTCCGTATAAGTTAGACGAAAAGACTGTGTAGCCTTTTTCAATAAGGCCCTGTAAAAAATAAGCTCTCCCTGCATGCTGTGTCCATAAACTTGTACCATTCTCAATAAAATAGTTATAATCTCCTAGGAGCATAACAGAAAATCCATTTGGCTTTTCCGGTAAATAAATTACACATGGTTCTTTTTCTAAGTAAAAAAAACGTTCTGTAATACTCATTTTTCCCCCGCCTTATTTTCTAAACGTATAAAAGTACTCTTTTATACTGTATGAACAGAATGCAAATTTGCGTTGAAAAATCTACAAATATTTTTCTATATTCTTTTTTCAATTGTGTTACAATAAGGACAGATTGAACGAATAGAGGTGTAAAATATGCGTTTCATTTGGGCATTAATTTGGTCGTTCGCGCTTGTACATATGATGAGCTACGTAATCGGCTCTATGACCGGCGGTACATACGATTTTAACCAAGCGTCTATTTTCTCAGTTGTTCTTGCGGTATTAGTATTAGCGATTGCAGCTGCGATTCCAAACGAGCCAGTAGAACAACACTAAAAAGAGTCCGGATTTTATCCGAACTCTTTTTTTCATTTTACATGGACAATCAATTGGTTATTTTCAACATCGACCACTACGTGACTATTGTCCGTAATCGTTCCTGCAATTAATTCTCTCGCTAATTTCGTTTCAACTTGACGCTGTACGTATCGTTTTAACGGACGAGCTCCGTACATCGGATCGAATCCAGCTTCTACAACAAATTCTTTTGCAGATTCCGTCAATTCTAATGATATGTGGCGATCTGCTAAACGCCCTTGTAATTCTTGTACAATCTTATCAACAATACCTTTAATTTCATTCCTTGTAAGAGGTTTGAATAAAATAATTTCATCGACACGGTTTAAGAATTCTGGTCGGAAATGTCCTCTTAATTGTCCCATTACAAGTTCTCTTGACTCTTCTTTAATAGAACCATCTTCTTCTAGCCCTTCTAATAAGTGAGCAGATCCAATATTTGAAGTCATAATAATAACCGTGTTTTTAAAGTCTACTGTACGTCCTTGTGAATCTGTAATGCGTCCATCGTCTAACATTTGTAATAAAATGTTGAATACTTCTGGATGTGCTTTTTCGATTTCATCTAACAAAATAACAGAATATGGTTTACGTCTTACTGCTTCTGTTAATTGTCCGCCTTCTTCATATCCAACATATCCAGGAGGCGCACCAATTAAGCGTGACACTGCGTGTTTCTCCATATACTCAGACATATCGATACGAATCATTTGCTCTTCACTGTCAAATAACGTTTGTGCTAACGTTTTTGCAAGCTCAGTTTTACCAACACCTGTAGGGCCTAAGAAAATGAATGAACCAATTGGACGATTCGGATCTTTAATGCCAGCGCGAGCACGAAGAACTGCGTCTGATACAAGGCTTACCGCTTCCTCTTGACCGATAACACGCTCTGATAAAATTTGTTCAAGACGTAATAATTTCTCACGTTCACCTTCAACGAGTTTTGCGACAGGAATACCAGTCCACCTTGAAACAATGTCTGCAATTTCTTCTTCACTTACTTCCTCGCGTAATAAACGATTCTCTTGTTTATTATGTGCACCCATCTCTTCCGCTTCTTTTAACTCTTTTTCGATAGCTGGAATTTTCCCGTGTCGAAGCTCAGCTGCTTTATTTAAATCGTAATTTCCTTCTGCTTCTTCTAATGCACGGCGCAAACGCTCTAAATGTTCACGTAAGTCACGCACTTTATGAATGTCTTCTTTTTCTTTCTCCCATTTCGCTCTCATACTACTTGCAACTTCTTTTAAATCCGATAATTCACGTTGCAATGTTTTTAGGCGCTCTTGACTACCTAAGTCCTTTTCTTTCCCAAGAGCTGCTTCTTCAATTTCCAGCTGCATAATGCGGCGCGTTACTTCATCTAATTCTGTTGGCATAGAATCAATTTCTGTTCGAATTGTTGCACAAGCTTCATCAACAAGATCAATTGCTTTATCGGGCAAAAAACGATCTGAAATATATCGATCTGATAAAACAGATGCTGCTACAATCGCGCGGTCATGAATATTTACACCGTGATAAATTTCAAAACGCTCTTTTAAACCACGTAAAATGGAAATTGTATCCTCAACAGTTGGCTCTTCTGCTAATACTTGTTGGAAACGTCTTTCTAATGCTGGATCTTTCTCAATATATTTACGGTATTCATCTAATGTCGTTGCCCCGATACAATGCAGCTCACCACGCGCTAGCATCGGTTTTAACATATTTCCTGCATCCATCGCTCCTTCTGTTTTACCAGCGCCGACGATTGTATGAAGTTCATCAATGAATAATAAAATGCGGCCTTCACTCTTTTTAATTTCATTTAATACAGCTTGCAGACGCTCTTCAAACTCACCGCGGAATTTTGCTCCGGCCACAAGTGCACTCATATCTAAAGCGAAAATTGTTCTATCTTTTAATCCTTCTGGGACATCTTTTTTTACAATACGCTGTGCTAATCCTTCAACGATTGCTGTTTTACCAACACCTGGTTCCCCGATTAAAACAGGGTTATTTTTCGTTTTACGTGAAAGAATACGGATCACACGGCGAATTTCACTATCTCGGCCGATTACAGGATCAATTTTCCCTGCTCTTACTTCCGCCACTAAATCACGGCCATATTTTTCTAACGCTTCATAAGTTGCTTCTGGATTTTGACTAGTCACTCTCTGATTCCCCCGAACTGTCATTAAAGACTGTAATAAGTTATCTTTCGTAATATGAAATTTTGTAAATAATTGATTTATAGCGCCTTTTTCTTCAGAAAAAGCAAGTAATACATGTTCGACTGAAATGTAGTCATCTTGCAATTTCTCCGCTTCTTTTCCTGCTCTTACAAGCAGTTGTTGCAAAGCACCTGTTACATATAATTTCCCTGCCTCTGCCCCGCTTCCAGTTACAGAAGGCTTTTTCTTAATTAAACTTTCTACACCTTGCTTTAACGCTTCTATATCGACATTCATTTTTTGAAAAATACGTACTGTTAATCCGTCTTGCTGCTCTAATAACGTAAGCAATAGATGAACAGTATCTACTTCTTGATGATGATGAGATACCGCTAAAGATTGAGCACTCATAATCGCTTCCTGTGTTTTCGTTGTCATTTGATTTAAGTCCATCTTTACAGCCCTCCAATTGTTTGACTTTCTTTGACCTTTGATTTGATTATACGCCAACTGACTTTTTTATACAATAATTTTGCTTATGTAGTTCAAACTTATTATTGGAAAAAGAAAAAAGTAACATTCATTTTCCTAATCAAAAAAAGCCGCAATAACGATTGCGGCTTCTGTTACGGTTTTCTTTTATATGTCCACTGACGGTTATGATTTGCGTTCTCTGGAAACCTTTCCCCGGCAGTTAATTTCACCATTTGTGGATCTTTCACCATACTTCCCGTTTCACCAATTTCTACGTAAATGCCATCATTTGGCGCCTTTTGCCCTGAACGAAACCTGCGATTTTGTCCCATTTCCATTCTCCTTCCATGACGTCTTGCCTCATTAGTATATCCATTTTAAAAGAAAGCTTTTCTGTCATGTTTAGGAAACAAGTACTACCGTTTATCCATGTACATATATATAATTACACAACCTTAAGCAGGAATTATTGGTATATTTGTTGAAAAAAAAGAAACCAACCTAAGTTTAGGCCAGTTCCAAAGGAGAGTCAAACATATACGAGAAGATTACATATTCATTATAAGTCGCATCATTCAAACAATGTAACCCTTTTCACAAATTGTACATAATGAAAGAAACATTGTTTGAACTTTCTAAAAAGACATTGACTTTCCCCTGATTTCCAATGAGAAATAGTAGACACCACAGCGCTTCGCGACGTAAGATGGATATATAGTGAAACTTTCATCTACAGTAGTTTCACCCAGTTTAACCTCTTATTTCTGCATATTAAAAACGGAAATACAGATAGAAACAAAAAAATTATTATAAGAGGTGAAATTATGAATAAACAACATTTAATCGCATTAGACTTAGACGGAACTTTATTAACAGACAACAAAATAATTTCTCCAAGAACGAAAAACACAATTGCAAAAGCAAAAGAACAAGGACATATTGTCGTTATTTCAACAGGGCGTCCATTCCGCGCTAGTTACGATTATTATAAAGAACTTAGCCTTAACACACCAATCGTAAACTTTAATGGAGCTTACGTGCATCACCCTCTTGATTCAAGTTGGGGAACACATCACTCTCCTCTTGAACTTTCAACAGCGCAAGAAATCGTCCGAGCTTGCTTTGATTTCGGCGTGAAAAATGTCTATGCTGAAGTCATCGATGATGTGTATGTCCGTGAAATTGATGAAGATAAAAAACATATTTTTGAATTCGGTTCTCCAAAGATTTTCACAGGAGATTTATTAAATACTTTAAACGACCATCCAACTTGCTTATTAATCGATGCACATGACGAGCATTCTGCTGCAATTCGCCAACATTTAACTGATATGCATGCTGAAGTCATCGATCATAGAAAATGGGGTGCGCCTTGGCCAATTATTGAAATTGTAAAAAGCGGATTAAATAAAGCTGTCGGATTACAAAAAATTTCAGGCCATTATAATATTCCTAAAGAGCGAATTATCGCTTTTGGTGATGAGGATAACGACTTTGAAATGATCGAATTTGCTGGTCATGGAATCGCAATGGGTAATGCAATTCCTGAATTAAAATCACTCGCAAATCATACGACATTAACGAATGAAGAAGATGGTATCGCTCTATATTTAGAAGAGGTTCTTGGATTGTAATCTAAAAATTCCCTGCTTATAGTTTCTCGCCAAACGCTCATACTATTATTAGACGCAAAAGTCAGCGCGTCAATTGTTTTCAGCTAAATAAAGGGAGGTTTTTCGAATGGGTAAAAAGAACAAATCAAAACGTTTTATCCAGCAAGGAGCCGATGCTGTTATGAAGCATGATGCAAGATTCCCGTACAGAGGTACATTAGCTGAGGCAGAAAAAGCGAGAAGTAACTCTTCGTTTGGAGGGGTTTAATGGGAAACTTACTATTCCAACAAGCTAGAGACGCTGTTTCAAGTGCCGTTTCTTGTTCAAGTGGCGCTGAACAACAGGAACTCGTTTATAGAGCAAAAAACTCTTTGCACTCTGCTTATGCAAACTCTTCTACTGCTGAAAAAGTTCAGCTACGTGAAATGCAGGAGCAATTGCAAAACATTACGAATTTGCATTAAAAAAAGAGGACCAGCTTTGGTCCTCTTTACTCTTTTCGAAACAATCCAAACACTCCGACCGTTTGCAGTACATTTGTAAATGCACCCGGGTCCACTTGTTTTATAACCCTCTCTAATTCGTACAACTCGTAACGAGTAATAACAATCATTAACATTTCTTTATTTTCATTTGTATAAGCACCTGTTGCAGGTATAGTTGTAATCCCTCTCACTAAGCGAGAGTGGATCGCTTTTCGCACATCTGCCCCGTTCTTTGTAACAATTAATGCCGTAATCTTCACATGACGGGTATGAATCGCATCAATAATTCTCGTTGATATATACAAAGTGACTAAAGTATATAATGCTTTTTCCCATCCATACACATAGCCAGCAGCGATAATGATAAGTGCATTAAAGAAGAAAAAATACGTGCCGACAGGCTTATCTTTTATCTTTGATAAAATCATGGCGATAATATCTAGGCCACCTGTAGAAGTACCCCACTTTAAAGCAACTCCTACCCCAATCGCTGAAATAATACCACCAAAAATCGCATTCAATATAATATCATTCGAAACCGCTCTAACTGGGATAATTTCTAAAAACAAAGTCATAAATATAACACAGAGAAAACTAAAAAACGTAAAAGCCTTTCCAACCTTTTTCCATGCTAAAATAACGACGGGAATATTAAATAAACTAAACAATACACCCGTAGATATATGAATGGATAAAAAGTCACCTAATACTTGCGATAATAATTGAGACAATCCAGCAAAGCCACTCGCATATACTTTCGCTGGTGTTAAAAATAAATTCATCCCAATCGCATTTAATAAACCTGCAATAATCACAACGACTAACTTCTTAATAAGTTCAGTATAATTCAGCTTCAAATCCATTTCTAATCCACCTTCAGTATTCATGAATGCACCGCTATACATAGTCTTTACGAAAAAGGAAATGATAAACATACAACGTTTAGAAATGGAGTTGATACATATGCCACATACGAGCGATAACGACAAAAAAGCACGCGACAATAATGCAAAGCGCACTCAAAAAAATGAACAAGAGCAAAAAAATATTCAGCAAGGAAAACGTGCATATTCTAAGAAAACCGATCACCTTTGATTACATCGTACATCAACGCTAATGTTGATGTACTTTTTTTACATTTTACAGGAAAAAAACATTAAAAATTCACTTCATGTTCACTTCTATATTCTACAATAGCGATAACATATTCAGATGAGGTGTTAGCATGAAAGGAAAAAATACATTCATTATCACTGCACTAATAAGTATATTAATGCTATCTGCTTGCGGACAAAAAAATGACTCGGCCACAATCGCTACAACAACAAACTCAACCATTACGAAGAGCGATTTCGAAAAACAATTGAAAGATCGATATGGAAAAGACATGCTATACGAAATGGTAGCACAAGATGTTATTACTAAAAAATATAAAATATCTAATGATGCAGTAGATAAAGAAGTAGAAAAAGCAAAAGATCAATATGGAGAACAATTCAAAGCAACACTAGAAAATAATCGTTTAAAAGATGAAGAAGATTTCAAAAATCAAATTAGATTCAAACTTTCATTAAATGAAGCGATTAAACAAAGCGTTACAGAAAAAGATGTGAAAGACCACTATAAACCAGAAATTAAAGCTAGTCACATTTTAGTAAGTGACGAAAATGAAGCGAAAGAAATAAAGAAGAAATTAGATACCGGCACTTCATTTGAAGAATTAGCGAAACAAGAGTCTCAAGATATATTATCAAAAGATAATGGCGGAGACCTCGGATACTTCGGGGCAGGCAAAATGACACCTGAATTTGAAAAAGCCGCCTACAAATTAAAGGTTGGACAAATTAGCAATCCCGTTAAATCACCAAACGGCTATCACATTATTAAACTAACTGATAAAAAAGATTTAAAACCTTACGATGAAGTGAAAGACTCTATACGTAAAGACTTAGAAGAAGAACGTATTGCCGACCCTTCCTTCGGTCAAAAATTATTACAAGATGAATTAAAAAAGGCGGATATTAAAATAAACGATAGTGATTTGAAAGATACATTTTCTCATCTTTTTGGAAAAGGGAACTAAAAAATAAGAATGCAAACTTTTTAAACAGTATGCATGATGGTAAATGAGATTATATAAGCATTTTTTAAAATATATCGATTTGTCGACCAAAATTGACAACATAAAGAAGTAGGCTGCTTGAGCAGCCTACTTCTTTTATTCTTTCATTAATACTTTCAGCTTTTTCTTCAAACTTTTATAATGCCAATTGATGTGATCTAGCTCTACCTCCACTTCAATTAGCCTATCTATTAAGTCTTCTTTAGACTGCTGCGAGTTCATAATATCTTCAAGTTATTTTTCGAATCTTCCAGTGCTCCCATATACATCATGTAAATCAACCGCTGCTATTTCACGTTCCTTTTCGGGAGATAATACTGAAAGACGTTTAATTAATTGTTCTAGTACATTATCTTGCACTATCATGCCTCCCTTTTAATCCGATGCTCATACCTCTTTCTTTAACATTTCAAAATTAACCACGGATACCACAATACCTCTTCTGCCTCAATTTCCCCATCATCAATTAAATGGATAATCTGCTTTGCATCTTCATACTTATCAACAAGTGATAAATCATTTAATTTCTTGCCAAACGCTTCAAAATCCTCTTGTAAATTGTTATGAATAAAAGAATAAAAATTATTGTTACTAAAGCCACATATATCAAATCCTAATATTTCATCGTTTTCAACATCAACAGGTAATGAACTTTCGAGAAAGTCATATATAGAAACTTTAAAGTCATTTTCTTCTCGCTCATTCATTAAAAAATCCGTCCGATACTCTTCTGAAAGATGCAAACTAATAATCTCTAAATTTTCTATCCCTTTTAAATAATTTCGCTTAAAGAATCTCGCATCTCCTAAATTTTTAAAAGTATTCGGCCACGAGAACTTTTCTTCTTCCATTAGTGTATCTAAAAAAGATTGTCCACTTTCATGTTCCTCTTTACTAATCTTCAACCTTCCATTTATCATCTGAGCAATAGGATCATTTTTATTTGAATTACACCAAGGGAAAAACCAATAATCCGGAAATGTAGGCCGTATCCCTTTACATATCGTTAAAATCATTTGTGATAGTCCCTCAATATTGCATTCTTTATAGATAAGTTCCCTATCATAGGAAATTATGAGGTATCCAGCGTTATAAAATTTCATATACATATCTCCTTTTCAAAGAGTTACTAAACATTCATTACAAATGTAGAATCCTCATACTTCCGGTTAGCTATACAGTTTCTACTTTACGGATGCTCTCTAGTTTCTTTATACTCATCAATAATATATCCTGAATAAACAGTAGCCTGCCTCTCATATCCAATTCTCGTTAGTTTTATATCATTAATCCATTGGAAATAATGCGTTAGCTCATGCGCAATAGTAACCAGATAGTACCCTAAAGCGTTATCTTTTCCATTTTTCTGCACCGTATCATAATAATCCCCTGTCGAAATACGAATATACGGCTCAACATTTCGATCAAACGGCCCAAAGAAAGTACCATAGACTAGCTCTCCATCCATTGTCTTTATTTTATATGCAGTTTTCACATAAATAGGTACTCTAATTGGGAAAAAGTATTCTTGGCGCAACCATTTACAAAATTCCTTAATGGCTCTTCTTACTTCAGGATCAACATCTGTATCAAATTTCAATCGTAATCCAGTACGGTGACTCTTCTCTTCTAAATTATAATATTCTTTCCAATTCCTCAGCGTCCAAATATGCATACTATTATCCTCGTTACTTCATATTTTCTAAAGAATGAAGGTTCATTTCGATTATTTGATTGGCTCCCCTAATTTTTCACCATTTTTAGTTTTAATGCTAAAACTATCCTACCTTCTAAAAACTATAGAATAGTTAATCCCATAACTTTTTGATGTTATAACATACCTCTTCTATACTTTTTGCATCCGCTTCAAATGATATTTCATACTCCCATTTTTCACTCTTTAAATCATTTTTAGAAAAAATAAAGTATACGAAAAATCGATTTCTTTTGAGCTTCACTTTAAGCTCCATTTCCTCTTCATCGGCACTCAATACAGCTTCCTTAATTTCTTTTCGTAGTAATGCTTCTAGTTTTTTCCCAAATCCAATTATTTCACTCGTCAAAAACATTGGCCCTTTATACTCATAATGGAAATTATTTGAGGATATAGCTAAGCGATTCAGTTGTAAATCACGTAAATACATCTCATCATCATTTGGATACATAGACCCAAATGATACAATGATTATCTTTTTTTCATCCCCTAAAAATACCATCTCAAATTCTTTTCTTCTTTCCACCATATGACCTTCTTCCATTGTTTATCCTTCTGCGAACAATACCTTAGAGTAATAGCATCATATTCGTAACTTGTGATCACATTTCCTTCTCCATCTGTTTCGTATAGCGGATTACTTTGTATCAAAAAAGTGTATCTCAAAATCAAACTACCTGTTTAGATTTTGAGATACACTGAATTTACTTTTCTTTTTCAAAAATAACAGCCAATATTCCAATAATCATCAAAGAAATTATTATTAATAAATTAATTGTATTACTCAAGAACGCCCTATATGGAGTAGAGGTTGCTATAAATATATATATATTAGACTCACTACTAGCACCGTTACCACTTTATATTGTCTCTTTTTTAACATAATCGCTAATACAATACAACTACAATTAAAGCAACATTATATACACCAATATTTCCTACATTTTATAAACTTCTTCTACACTGTCATAGCATACATAATATGAAAATAACAGCTAAGACCATAAATAATAAGTGCACTCATTGTAATATACCACTTTCCCCCGCACTTCTTTACATACTGCATAAGCCCCCAAAGGCAAAGTAATATAACTGATTGAACTACTAAGATTTTTAATGTCCCCAATAGTGTAGCTATCATAGAATAGGTAATCCATATACTCAAAAATGAACGTATAACTATAACCGCAGCAGCGATTTTTTGATAATAAAATAGTTTTATACTACCCGCATAGTAATCTTGCAAAAGAATAACAGACGCTATTAAAATATTTAAAACAAGAATCACAATAAATTCCAAAACCGCTATCAATTCTTCAATTCTCCTTCTTTAAATTTATTTACGCTTTCCTATCGCATTAGAAATACGCATTAACTTTGCTTTTGTAGAATTCTTCTTCGCTTTAGCTATACTCTCTAACCTCGCTCCTGGAAGCCTTCCAAAATGTTTTTTCGGATTTTTAGCCAATCGGGATACATTACGACCCACCTGTTTAAACGGGACAGTCACTCTTCCTTGGATAGTTTTCCCCAGAAGTCTTGCCCCCCCTTTCACAGGAGTTATAAAACCTAAAACTCTCCCTACTCCTCCGAAAGCCAAACCACGTAAAGCACCTTTCCAACTATATCCACTCTTCCTGTTTTTGTATAAATAAGAAGCTAATCCAAAACCAGCACCCATTGCTGCACTTGCAACCCACCATGGAGCATGCCCATCAGGATCGATCTTCATCACCGGATTATTATCACCATACGTATACCCATTCATTGTAACCGGATCATCTTCATCACCCGGATCAGGATCCACCGATAAAAACACACCATGCTCAGGATTATAGTATCTCGCAATCAAGTAATACATACCAATTTCTTTATCATACATATAACCCGCATACCCAAATGGATTATCTGCCGCGATACCTTTCGTATCACTCTTTAATACGTTACCCCACGAATCATATTCATACGTTGCTACAACTTCTCTATTTTGATCTGTCATCGCAACTACATCACCGCGAGGGTTATAGTGGTAGTATACTGTTTGTCCTTGCGATTTCATTGCTAGACGTGTACCACTTGTAGAATATACATATTGACGAAGGACTTTTCCACTTCCATCTGTTTCATACAATGGATTGATACTATCTCCATCATAGAAGTAGCGTGTTACGGTTCCACCTACATTCTTTTCAATACGGCGATTATCATCGTCATATTTATAAGTTGCAAATGCATTGCTCTCACCTTGTTTTGTAATCGCTACAATCTGATCATCTTCGTTCCATGTATATTTGTACTTTCCATCCGATGTACGATTTCCATTCGCATCATACGTTAACGATTCGTTTCCGAATTTCACAAGCTGATTTCCTTCATTAAACGTTGCCGCTATAGATTTTGTTTCTTTGCCATTCTCTACAACTTTCACACTTGTACGGTTTCCAAATCCGTCATATGTGTAGGATTTACTTGTTCCGTTTTGTAATGTCTCGTTTAATAGTTGGTTAATCGGGTCATATACAAAGTTGGTCTCTGTTACTTTCCCGCCCGCACCTTCATGTTTAATCTTCGTACGGTTACCCGCTTGGTCATATTCATATCGCTCCGAAAGTAGAATACTGTTTGACGTACCTACTACTAAATCTTTTATTTTATTCGCATGGTCATAGTTAAAGGTAGAACCTGAACCATTTCCAGCCGTATACGTACGAACATTTCCTTGATCGTCATAATCAAAGCGATACGTTTGAGAACCGTCTGTCACACGAATGTTTTGATCTAACGTGTTGTAGTCATACGATACTTTATTTGTGTATCCACCTTGTGTTACTGTTTGTTCTTTTAATTTTTCAGTCTTACTGTTTGCTTTGTCATGATATGTCCAGTCAATCTTTCCGCCCCGGCTATCCGTTGCACTTGTGACGCGGTCAGCCTTATCGTATGTTTTCGTGCGTTCTACACCATTAACATGGTCTTTTACTTTTGTGACTTGTCCATTTTGATCACGTTCAAATGTAAATGAATCTTTTCCATTTCGCTTTTCACCAATGACGCGATCCGCTGAATCATATACAGATTCCAAAATCGAGCCGTTTGGCATTTTTGTCTGAATTTTGTTTGCATTTTCATCATACGTATGTTCAATACGACGGTTTAACGCATCAATATACACTGTATTTTTATTATCTACATCATATTCATATTTGTGTGTTTGTGTTTTCCCGCCAAACATGATAGATTTCTCTGTTGTATTTCCTTCAAAAAATAATTCCCTAACATTTTAAACATCAATAATAACAATAATAATAATATGAATATTCAATTAACTTATCATATTTTTTAGAAAATGGCAAAACAAAAAAGACCCATTCCCTAACCAACTAGAGAAAATAGGTCTTTTCCATTCACTTTATTTTTTAAAGTAAGTCCAGCCTTCTTCTTGGTAAACCTTCTCTTCTTTCATCAACTTACCAAGCGCACGCTTAAATGCAGCCTTACTCATATTGAAACGTTCTTTAATGTCTTCTGGGTTGCTCTTATCCCAAAACGGCATCGCTCCGCCTCGTTCTTCCATATATGCATAAAGTACTGCTGCATCATCTTCCATTCCTTCTTCTTTACGAGGAAGAAGTGAAATGTTGATTGTACCGTCATCTTTCACGTCAATGATACGGCCTGTTACGCGCTCACCGATGCGGACTTGTTCTTTTCTTTCTGTATGGTGTAAGAAAGCACGGAAATGCTCGTCAGTTAGTATGAATGAACCAACTTGAAGTGAGCGATACACACGTCCATTTACGTTTTTATTACGCATAGATGGCGTTGCATCTACGATAATTTCTTGCATATCACTGTCTCTTGCCGGAAGAGCAATAAGGCGATCACGATTCGTTAATTTTAACGTACAATATAATTCGTCGCCTTCCTCAGGCCATACTGGCATATAAATTGGAAACTCATCAAGTGGAATTAGTATATCTTTTGATACACCAATATCAACAAACACACCTAAACTAGGAATAACTTCTACAACCTTTACCCAATTCCAATCATGTGTTGTAATAAGTGGTTCCTTCATTGTTGCTGAAATACGATTTTGGTGATCAAGGTATAAGAATACATCAATCGTATCGCCTTCTGCAATTTCTCCAGCTAATTCGTTTTTATGTAGGAAGATTTCTTCCTCTTCGTTTCCAACCATATATCCGATTTCCGTTTCGCGTAAAACAGTTACCTGTTCAATCGATCCTAATTGTAAATACATATTTTTTAATTCCCTTCTATATATATAAAGTGAAACTTTAATCATTGGGGGTTTTGTTCATCCCCCAATGATTATTAGTTGAACCAATCGGGCGTTTACGGGCAGTCCGACTCCCACCTAACTTCTTTGTTTCAGCTGAATTTTGAGGTGGAAGTCTTACTGCCCGTTAATGCGGGATAAAGTTATCTTTTTTATCATTCCAAACAAAAGTTAATTATAACACGATTTTTCCTTTATTTGTCCAACTGCCCAAAATTCACTATAATTAAATAAAGACTTTATCTATAGGACTATATTACCCTACGGATGATCCGTCAAAACACTTAAGTTGCAACACTCTATCTAATCGATGTATTTTCCGCTATACTTTAATATGTATATTACATAGCCTATTTAGGTGCATTAAAAGATAGAAATTTATTTGGAGGTGCTAACTATGGCAAAAGAGAGTTCTTTTGACATCGTTTCGAAAGTAGAATTACCTGAAGTAACAAACGCAATTAACATCGCATTAAAGGAAATCCAAAACCGATATGACTTTAAAGGTAGTAAAAGTGATATTAAATTAGAAAAAGAAGTACTTGTTTTAACTTCTGATGACGAGTTCAAATTAGACCAAGTAAAAGACGTTCTAATTTCTAAACTTGTAAAACGTAACGTTCCAATTAAAAACTTGGACTACGGAAAAGTTGAAACTGCATCTGGTAACACTGTTCGCCAACGTGCAACTCTGCAACAAGGTATCGATAAAGATAACGCGAAAAAAATCAACAACATCATTAAAGAAATGAAATTAAAAGTGAAAACACAAGTTCAAGATGACCAAGTACGCGTAACAGCGAAAAGCCGTGATGACTTACAAGCAGTAATCGCAGCCGTTCGCAGCGTTGACTTACCAATCGACGTACAGTTCATTAACTACCGCTAAAAAGAAACCTCCTCTATTCAGAGGAGGTTTTCTACTTATTAAGAGCAACACATTATCGCTTTATCAAATGATTTTTCTGGAATATAAACTTTATCATTTTCAACTTTGTACTTAATATTATTTCTCTTAAGAACCGCTGTATCAACAGAATGAACACTATCGCCCCACCGAACAAATTCCCCATCGTCACCGTTGTCCCAAAAATGCAAACTTACGAATACGATAAGAAGACATACAGTGAAACTTTAATCAGTGGGGGTTTTGTTCATCCCCACTGATTATTAGTTGAACCAATCGGGCGTTTACGGGCAGTTGATCTCCCACCTAACTTCTTTGCTCCAGCCGAATTTTGAGGTGGGAGTTTTACTGCCCGTTAATGCGGGATAAACATAGAGCGAACCACTTCTTTTTTCTCAAACATCTCACCTCATCATAAACTATCAATTAAGCGCAAAAGAGAGCCCCCTCATTTCCTCCTCTTTTTAACCACAATTAAAAATGCAATAAACAATACATTCACACCGACTATTAAGGAGATAAATAACCAATTCACACCAGTTTCTTCGCTAACTTTATACACATTCGACTCTTCGCGCTTTAAAACAAGGTAAAATTTTCCGTTTTCTTCTCTTATAATTTCGTCTTCTAACAATCCTCTTAACTCTTGTTTATCACCAATTGCACTTACAGGTAAGGAAACTTTTTGCGTTTCTTTCGTATTATTAATCGCTACTAATGTTACTTCGTCTTTATACTTTCTTTTTAGTATACTCATTCCATCTTTATCATATAGAAGTTCAAACGTACCGCGTCGTAAAGATGGTCTCGCTTGTCTAAGTTCACCTAGCTTCGTTATATGCTGCATAAACTTTTCATCCGATTTAAAATCCATTAATCGTCTATTATCTGGAGCATCTCCCCCGTCTAATGCGATTTCAGTTCCGTAATAAAAATTCGGTATCCCCGGGGATGTTAATAAGTAAGTAATCGCTAGTTTTAAACGAGACGGCGGGTAATACATATTTTCTTTTGCAATACGCGCAAATCGCTTTGTTTCTTGATTATCTAAAAACGTAGCAAATTCCTCTTCTTTTCCGCTCACATCATATAAAGGTTTCACAGACATATCTACTTTTGAAAATGACTCTACTATTTTTTTATAGTACTCATTATCTCCCTTTGTCATAATGTGAAAACCTTTCTTTACCTTCTGCAAATCCTTTTGCACTTCATCCCAAAAAGTACGCGGCTTTTTTTCACTATGTATCACATAACTTCCGTCTAAATCGACTTCTTTTATCCACCATTTCATCGAGTCTATTAATTGTTGTTCATTTTCTTCATACGGAAATTGAAAGACAACTTTCATCCCTTTTTTGTGAGCCTCATTTACAAGTTCTTTCACATCATTTTCTGTTCCGAAATGTTCATTTACTTTTTGAAAGTTTCGAACGCCTAATCCATCATACTTTTCACTTTCAAAAAGCGGAGAAAGCATAATAGTAGTAAATCCCATTTCTTTTATGTAGTCTAATCTTTTTATAATCCCTCTTATATCTCCGCCCTGATACCCTTCTAAATTACCAACGTCTAACTGTTTGTCATTTTTCGGTTCTCCGTTATTGAAGCGATCAATCATAATGGAATATATAACTTCATCTCGCCATTCCCTTTTTTCTTCCGCAAAAGTATGTACTGGTACAAACAAAATAACAGCTAAACAAAAACAAATGAATAGTTCCTTAGTCCATATTTTTTTCACGCGCATCCCCCAAACTTCTAATTGTAAGAATATTATACCAATTTTTAGAGCAAATCGCATAGGTTGATTTTATTCCTCCAAAATACACCATGTTAGGTTTTCTGACATTACCTAGGAAGTTTTCTGAATTTTTAGTTGATTTTTCTTTTTATTTCGAATATGATATGAAACATAACAAGTCAATGTTATTTTTTCTAACATCATAGGAGGAGAGAGAATGAATACGGGAGATACAGTTTTTATTTTTGTAACGACAGTAATGGTCATGTTGATGACACCAGGATTGGCACTTTTTTATGGAGGTATGGTTCGCAGTAAAAACGTACTCAGCACAACAATGCACAGTTATAGCGCAATGGCTATCGTTTCGATTCAATGGATTGTTATCGGTTATTCTTTATCATTCGGACCAGATTGGCACGGACTTATCGGCAATCTCGATTGGTTCGGTCTAAACGGAGTTACCTACGCACCAAATCCAGACTACTCATCTACTATTCCTCACAATTTATTTATGATGTTCCAACTCATGTTCGCTATTTTAACTCCCGCTTTAATTTCAGGTGCATTCGCCGAAAGAATGCGATTTTCTGCCTTTCTTATTTTTATCCTTCTTTGGACAACAATCGTTTACAATCCTGTCGCTCATTGGGTATGGGGCGTTGGTGGATGGCTAAGAGAACTTGGCGCGTTAGACTTCGCTGGCGGTAATGTCGTTCATATCACATCTGGTGTTGCCGGTCTTGTATTAGCTATTTTCCTAGGAAAACGAAAAAACATAAGCGGCACCTCTCCTCACCATTTGCCATTTACGATGTTAGGCGCAGGCTTACTCTGGTTCGGCTGGTTCGGTTTTAACGTCGGTAGTGCATTATCTTTAAATGACGTAGCTTTAACTGCATTTATTAATACAAATATAGCCGCGGCTGCCTCAGCTCTAACTTGGATGCTTTCTGAATGGTTCTTCCAATCGAAGCCGACTGCGATGGGTGCTGCTTGCGGAGTTGTTTCTGGTTTAGTCGCAATTACGCCAGCTTGTGGATTCGTTACACCTTTCTCCGCTCTTCTTATCGGAGCAATTGGTGGTATATTATGCTTCAGCGCTGTCTTCTTCTTAAAAACAAAATTCGGATACGACGATACACTCGATGCCTTTGGATGCCACGGCATCGGAGGAACTTGGGGCGGTATTGCGACAGGACTATTTGCAACTACTACTGTAAACGGTGATGGTGCTAACGGTTTATTTTACGGAAATGCCGCGTTACTACTTAAACAACTTGTAGCAATCGGGGCAACATATGCATTCACGATCATAATGACGTACGCCATTATTAAAGCCATTAACTTTTTCCTCCCTGTTCGGGTAGATGAGCATGAGGAACATATGGGACTTGATATTTCGATGCACGGCGAGAAAGCTTATGAGTATGTAGAAAAATCCGCAAATTAAAACGAAAAAGGTGTACTCCGTTCTAACACGGGGTACACCTTTTTCGTATATTCATAACGATACAATTATCCCAAACTATTGGCATATAAATATCCTTATCTATCTATTCATATAAGCATCTTACCTTTTCATTAGTGCATTTAAAACGAGTTGTACCGCAACCGCATCATCTAAATAACCGATTGGAAATATATAATCCGGAATTACATCGACCGATAATATAAAGTAAATCAGCGCACTTCCCATTAAAGCAAGTTCTGCAGTCGTTCCCTTCTTCTTCATAAATCTCTCGTACAATTCTTTTAAATCATTAATAAACGGGCCAATACTGCTTACCTTTTGAATCTTTTCAAGAAACCCCTTTTCAATCGTTTCTTTCCCTTCTTCCGTTTGCGAATATTGTTCATAATTCGCCAATTGCTGCTCTACATTCGATATACTAAACTTTTGATCATAGAGCTGGGCGGATTCAAGTAAATACTCAATGTTATTAATGGAAACATGAATATCAGATTGTTCCTCCTGTTTTGTGTCAATAGAATAACCTGCCGCCACAAACAAATCACCAACCGGAACATCAAGGCTCTCTGCGAACTTTTGCAAATGCTTTGGATTCGCCTTTCGCTTGCCATTTACAATCATTGAAATGGTAGCAGTATCAATTTCAGTAAGCGAACTAAGTTTTCGCATCGATAAAGACTTTTCCTTAAGTAACTTTTTCAACAACAATCCAAGATTACTTTTTTCATTATCTTGAGACATATCTCATTCCCCTTTATTCACGAGAATAACCATAGTTATTATAAGAAAAATAACTACAACCTCTATACAATTCATATTAACAAATTTTTTTGACTATTTACAAGGTAGAAGTCTTTTATATGTTTACATTTTGTAAACAAAAAAGCTATCTTAAAAATTTAAGATAGCTTTTTAACTCATTTTAACCATTTCCGCAATAATAAAAATACACTACCGCAAATTACGTAAGAACTCACGAATGTAACAATTGCTATAAAAAATGAATGATGTAGCGAAAAGGTTAGTACCGTTAATGAGAAAGATACAAAGATTAAATCCAATAAAATAAAATACCCTGAACTTAAAACACTTTCTACTAATTGTAATTCCGACTCTAACTCCGAGTACTTTAGCCTTTTATACAGTAATCTCAATTTCACTCACCTTCTATGAATTAATCAAAAAATGCAGCAAACGCAATAACTAATAATAATGTTCCACTAATTAATGTACCAAACTGACCTAAAGTGAATTTACCGATGCGAACGTGAGCTATCTTTCTACCTAATGCAACTCCGCCCCATACTGTAATAAAACTACCCACTGCAGCTGCAATACAAATAGCAATTGGATTCAAACCGAATAAACCCGCTCCTAATCCATTTGTGAGCGCATTAGCAGACAAACCAATTCCAAGAAAAATAGATTCTGTAAAACCGATTTCCCCAGATTTACCGATATTTTTCGTCAAGCCATTTATTTCTGTGTCCGCCGCTTCGCCTTCAGTCTCTTGCACCGAAACCTTCCGAGGCATTGCTAGTAAAATGATTCGGAGGCCGATTATAACTAATAAGAACGAACCGATTACAACTGGCATAATCCCAGGTAAAATTTTTGACAGCCATAAGCCAAAATATATTCCTACTACACTAAATAAAAAGCAAATTACCGAAATAATAAAATTTGATAGATGACTAATTTTTATATTTCGAATGCCGTAAGAAATCCCTACCCCTAAGTTGTCAATACTTGATGAAAATGTTAGTGCTAATACCATCATCCATGCTGCCATTTCGTTCACCCCTTCGTATTGTTGAACGTTCCGGAAACTAACGTGACATACATAGCATGGAATATGAATAAGGGAGAAAATAACTCCCTATATCCCTTCCACTTAACAGCTCTTTTTAAAAACGAGGCAGAGTGAACCACTTCATTATATTCATGCGATTTACTTTCCCTTTTTCACGAACGGATTGAAAAATATCTCCCGTAAAAGATCCCATTTTACTAGAAATCTCTTTTTGCATCGCTTTATTTTCTGATGCCGCTTTTACACTTAAATCTAATGCCTGCTCAAAATGCTCTAACGCTTTTTCCAAATGATAATCTACATCTTTTTCTACAGCTTTATGCATCATGCTTAATCTCCTCCTCTTCATCTTGCGCTTGTTCAGCTGCCGCTTCTATAATTTCTTGTTCATCAGTAGTGTCATCTTCCACATAAGAAAGTTCTTTCTCAAATTGCTTTTGCATTCTATCCATTTTCGCTTCCACAATAATATCTTCCACTTCTTCTTTAATTGTTTCAAAAGTAGACTTCACACCTCTTGCTCCTGATTCAACAAGCGGACGAAGTGTATTTCTTACGACAGGTAATAAAGCCGCACTTGCTAACGCTAAAGTAGATCCAATAACAACTTTTCGTATCATTTTCATTGCTCCTTTACACTGTTTTTAATAATGCAGATTCAGAGACTACCGGTTTTACTAGATTATTATTCTTATATGAAACTAAATTAATAATAGGTTTCGAGATTTGAGACACTGTACCCGCTACAAGAAGAACAGGTATCCATTGCGTCAGTGTTAACGGAACGGTATGGAATATACGAGCTAACGGCGGTACATAAATAGCTGATAGTAATACGAGCCAAGACGTTCCTAATGCTGCAATAAAGAAACGATCTTTTGACCAATCACGCATCGTTTCTTCCGATCCCTCTTGTCTCCAAGAGAAAGTTTGAATGAGCTGTCCAGCAACTAAAGCCGCAAATGCTGATGTTTGTGCTACTGGAAGTGGCACTCCAACTGCTAAACTAATACCAAATACAGCGAGCGAGCCTACCCCAAGCAATACTCCTCTTGTCACAACTTTTTTGTACAAATCTTTATCAACAATATCTTGGCGTTTCGTTTGCTTCGTTTTGTTTCCAGGGTTTACAGCTAAAATCATCGCTGGTAAAGCATCGGTAATAAGATTCATTAATAAAATTTGAATTGGCACTAACGGAATTGGCATTCCTGCAATAACAGCAGCACTAGTCACTAACACTTCCGCTAAATTCCCCGTTAATAAACAACCAACTGCTTTACGAATATTTCCGATGATCGTTCTACCTTCTTTTACCCCTTCAACAATTGAACCGAAATGATCCTTCTTCAAAATCAAATCAGCGGCTTCTTTCGTAACTTCTGTTCCGGTTTGCCCCATCGCAATACCGATATTCGCCTTTTTTATAGCCGGTGTATCATTTACGCCATCTCCAGTCATCGCGACAATTTGACCATCAGCTTGGAAGGCAGTTACAATTCGTAATTTATGAGCCGGAGTCACACGAGCAAAAACAGATGTACTTTTCACAACTTCTTTTAATTCCTCATCTGCCATGTTATCAATTTCTAATCCCGTTAAAACACGATCTTCACGGTTCCAAATTCCAGTTTGTTTCGCAATCGAAATCGCCGTAGTCGGATGATCTCCCGTAATCATTACTGGCTTCACACCTAACTCAATCGCTTCACGAATACTCTCTTCCACTTCAGGTTTTGGCGGATCAATCATACCGACTAATCCAACAAAAGTAAGATCATCACTTTCGCCATTGCTGTATGCGAAACCTAATACTCTTAATGCCTGTTTTGCAAACTCTTCATTTTGTTGTAAAATAACTTCTTTTTGCTTATCACATAACGGATATATTTGACCGTTATCTTGATACCATTTACAACGAGTAAGAATTGCCTCTACAGAACCTTTCGAGAACTTATATAACTCTTCAGCATTACTCTCTTTACAAACAACACTCATAATTTTCGTCTCTGAATCAAAGGGTTCTTCATGATGACGTTCAAATGACGCCATATCTTCATGTAATGCACCCGCTTTAGAAGCCAAACTTAATAAAGCTCCCTCAGTCGGATCACCTTTCACAATCCATAGGTCATCTTCCTGCTCTAATTTACTATTGTTACAAAGGACACCAATTTGAAGAATACGAGATAAATCCGGATTTTCTAGTGGCATACTTTCCGTTTCATAATAAGTAGCCTCTTCTATATCCGTATCTACAGCAGCAGCAACTTTAGATGAAGTTACATCAGCAATCGCCCCTACTGGTTCATATCCATCACCCGTTACACTCCATAAACGATTCGGCGTAGCAATTACTTTAACCGTCATTTCATTTTTCGTAAGAGTTCCCGTTTTATCAGAACAAATTACCGTCGTTCTACCGAGCGTTTCTAAACTCGAAAGCTTCCGAACGAGTGCATTTTGCTTTTGCATACGGAATATACCCGCACTTAAAGCAATTGTGATCATAATTGGCAACCCTTCTGGAACAGCAGAGGCAGTAAGAGCAACCGACGTTGTGATCATTTGCGTAATTGGCAGTCCCCTTAGTAGCCCCGCCATAAGTACAAGACCACCAGCTACAAATGCTCCTTTAATAAATGTTTTACTAATAGATGTCACCTTTTGCTGCAATGGCGTAGGCTCTGTTTCCTCCCCTTTCATTAAGGAAATCATATAGCCCATCTCTGTACACATACCTGTTTCTACTACAATTGCTACCGCTTTACCACGTGTTACAGACGTCCCCATAAAGAGCATATTATTTCTTTCTGCTAACGAACATTTTTCTGGCATAGCGTCCGCTTTCTTTTCAACTGGAAGTGACTCTCCCGTTAACATCGCTTCGTTAATTTCTAAGTTCCAAGAGTTAACAACGCGAAGATCAGCAGGTACGCGGTCTCCCGCTTCCAGGCAGACAATATCTCCAGGAACGAGTTCACTACTTGATATTTCTATTTCTGCTTCTTCTCGTATTACTTTACAAACAGGAGCTCGGAATTGATTTAAAGCCTCAACTACCTTTTCCGCCTTCCGCTCTTGAAGCGTCCCAATTATTGCATTTACAACGAGAATTGTCCCCATCGCTAATCCATCAAACCAACCACCAGATATAACAGATAATCCGGCTGCTCCGAGTAAAATAAGCGATGTAAATTCTTTAAATTGACCCATAAACGATACAATCCAAGGAACTGACGGTTTCGGTTCAATTTGGTTCATTCCGTATTCTTCTTTTCGCATATTTACTTGTGCATCACTTAATCCATATTGCTTCTCAACTTGTAATCTATTCATCACTTTTTCTTGATTAAATGTATACCACGGAATTTGATCTTGTTTAGCAGGCATCACTTTTGGCTGAGAAGAATCCATTTTCGACAATTCTCCATAGGAAAATATCTTCTCACTCATTCTTTTCGCCCTAGATAAGAACGTTAACGATAAAGCATTTGCAAATAAGGCGATTACAGGTGCTGTGAATATAGACCAAACTGCTAACATCTCTCCCACCACATTCCACACTTTCGCTGCGCGGAAATGCTCATTCACCAACTTATTGATTCGGTTTGCATACGCTGTAGATTGTGGGATATTTTTTATTTCTTCAAACGGTATAGACGGAAAATCATTATTATGATCCGATGCAAATAATACCTCTTCTCCACTTGAGCGAAGCAATTTCACCCGTTTGGCAGCATCCCCCTGCTTCCAGCTATCATCCACGCCATAATGAGAAAGAATGTTACGATTTACATGTAAACTATTTTGCAAAACGCCTATACTCCACTTATTTTCATGTAATCCATTCACTACTTCTTTGAATTCAGGAATAATAGTAACCTTCGATCCAACTAATAAACCGAGGCATTTTTTATTTTTAGCGACGAACTGCACTTGAAAACCTTCTTTTTCAAGTCTCTTCACTTCCAGCTCATACGCACTTATATCTACACCATTTCGCTCGGCAAAATCTTTACTTCCGAAAAAGGAAGTTATCCCTTGGATTTCACCTTTTATCCCTTCATTCTCTATTTGAACTTCAAACGCTCTTCTTAACGTTCTTCCAGTTTGCGCCGCCTGTTGCATGACTTCTTCTTTCCATACATGCTCACTTTTCTCAATAAGAGAAGCGGCTGTGCACCAAACTTGCCCGTCATTTTCATCTTGTGAAATACAACTCATCCCCTCTGCTGAGGACTGGAATATACGAGATGTATCATCCAATACTATCGTTTTTGTTCGAGACAATTGCGATAACGACCCACCACTCGGAATGACATATCCTCTTTCTCTTGCAACAAGATCACCTTGTCGCCACGCATATTCTGCCGATGAGACAGCCGGTTTCGGATTAGCCGCTAATAAAACTGCCATTCCGCGCAAAGGATTTCTAGTGAAAGCCCAAGTTGCTCCACCAAAAATCATTCCCCATTTTGATTGTTTTTCACTATAGGCTTTAATCTCCGGAGAAAGGAGATTTTCTTTAAACACTTCATTTTCTTCGTTTATGTTTGCTTGACTACGCTTCCAGTTTAAGTAGTTTAATAGACTAAGACCGGCAAGCACGACAATATTCTCCCGTGCGAGCGCAAGTGCAAGTGTTCCTACACCAAGCACAAGATCAGAATTCACCTTTTTGCTAGCAACCATTTTTTTGAATCCTCGCTTCAGGAACGGATAACCCGTCACAACAGATAAAGCTCCAGATACATAAAAAAGACCAGGACTTCTAGCTAAGGCAGATCTACCCATAAATAATTGTTTTATGCCGAAAGCACCTAACCCAACAACCGAAAGCGCTAACGGTAACGGCACACCTTCATCCTTTTTGCTATGAACAGTGTCATTATTACGAGAAACTACACTAGATGAATAATCTATTAATTCCTCCTTTTCTTCACTGCTATTTGTACTAGTTTTCTTTCGCTTGGTCACTTGTTCTTCTATAAGTTGAATTATTTTGCAAATGTTATGTAGAGAGGTCTTGTTGATATCGTAAGTAATAAGGGCTCTTCCTGTAGAAATTGAGGGGCTTACTTGATAAATACCTTCCGCTTGACTAAATCGGTCTAATATCAAGTTCGCCATGTTCTTGTTGTGTTTTAACTTATAAATTTCAATTCGAATTCTTCCAGGTAACGATCGTATAAATCTCGTTTTTAATGATTTACTTTGCATCCCCATCCTCCTTATCGTCTTGAAGGAAGTAAAAAGCTGTATTACTCATGGAGTGATTAAGGAGTGACAGGCAGGTTTTCATAATCTATATTTTGCTCAGAATGATACGCATTTACACGAGAAAACCATTTTTCCTGGAATTTAGAAATTGTATTCGGAACAGCTTCGACCGCTCCTATAATTGGTGATACTGTTTTCACAGCTACTTTACGTGCCACTTCTTTCACTTTTGGCAAAGCTTCTTCCATTTCTGAACCAGCACTTTGAATTTGTTCCTTCGCACCAAGAAAAGCTGATACTGTTTTTACTGCAAGTTTTCGTAATCCCTTTCTCGCTTTTGGTGATGCCAATATAACCGCTGCTACCCCAACCGCTATACCAATTGGAGATTTCATAAATCGAAACATATTCATTTCTCCTCACTTAAAGTTATTTCGAATCTTTAAAACAAACAACTCATATACAACTAAGTAACCTTGTAAACCATTTCATCACATCCCTTATTTTGTAAAAAGTATATAAAGAGTATATATTTTTGTTTGTATTATTTCAACAATTTATTAGTTTTTTGTAAATTTTATGTTAATTCTGAAAATTATTTTGTAAATACTTCTATTTCTACGTAATGGGATAAGTAATATATTCCATAAACTTTTCTTACTCAATTGTTGAGATTTTGTTGAGAATTCATTTTGTATTTTTACAAATTATAAACAAGGACATGCACTTTTACGAAACAACTTTTATATACTATAAAAAAAACACTATAAGGAGTGATTTTCATGAGCTTCTCCTACTGGAAATACGCTATCCTCAATCACATCACTGTAAATTTCCGCACCTTCTTATTCAATATTACTGTCGCTATTTTAGGTGAAATCGCACTCTTTCTTGTCCTAAGTTTTATTCCAAAAAGACTTCATAAATTTTTCGCATAAAAAAGCCTGAGTTCCTATTGATGCAGAACTCAGGCCACTTAGTTTTATTAAGTAAAAAGAAATTATTACACTTATCGTTTTTGCTATATATCGAAATTGATACATATATTTTATTTGCACTTACACTCGTGTATACCCCATCTAGTATTACAGAAAATATATCAACGATTTTTTAAATATATCGATCGTTTCCTTCTATTATATCGACTTTTCGACACAACATATCGATTTATCTGCAAAATTCGACGTAACTCAAACGAGAAATACCTCTGCACAACTTATGAATCACCGTACTTCCTTTTGTTCAAGCTTAATATAATAAGAAATGCCACCGCTATTACAGCTAAAAAGCGAACTGGATTAAACGGCGTTCCTACTGTTTCATTAAATCGATGATAAATAAAAGGTATCATCTCAAGTACCATTAATCCCATTGCAATTTGAAACGTCTCAGCCATCGCTTTATTTTTTATAAAAGCAGCGCGTTCATCACCTTGTTTCCCGATTGCTATAAACATTTTTACAATAGCAAACACTACGAATAAAAATATACATGCAGCAATAATAAAAATAGCAACATTCATAAAATACACCTCTTTTATGTAAAACTTATTTGACAAGAGTATAACATTTTTTATACATCATCTAAAACATATTTTACACAAAAAGACGACCGGAAATTCTTCCAGTCGTCTTTTCCTATTTACTTCGGAGCATTCCCTACATATTGCGAAATATCTACATTTAATGCCCCAGCTAAACGCATTCCGTAGTCATGATCTGCACGGAAGAAGTTGCAAATAGCTAGTAATTTTGTGCGTTCATTTACATCTCTTAAGTCATTTGTTAAGTTCGCAATTAAGTTGTCTTGCTCTTCTTTAGAGAATGAACGGTAACGCTCACCTGCTTGTTTGAAATCATTTGGTTTGTCAATTTTTTCACGAGATACATAACCTTCTACTTTCATAGTTGAATCGCGGTAAGTTGGATCTTCAACCGGATTTTCTGTATGACGGCTCGGTTCATAGTTTACTGTAGATGGGTTTTGATTTACTTGCATCGCACCATCACGTTGTTGGTTACGAACAGCTGCGTATGGGCAGTTTACAGGAATCTGTAAGTAGTTAGCACCAAGGCGGTAACGCTGTGTATCTGGGTAAGAGAATAAGCGCCCTTGTAATAATTTATCTTCAGATGCTTCAATACCATTTATAGTTGCACTTGGAGTAAACGCCACTTGCTCTACTTCCGCAAAGAAGTTTTTCGGATTACGATTTAACGTCATTGTCCCTACTTCAATTAATGGGAAGCGATCTTCTGGCCAAACTTTCGTTGGATCTAATGGATCGAAATCTAAAGAATCCGTTTCATCTAGTTGCATTACTTGTACGTGTAAATCCCATTTCGGATGGTTTCCTTTTTCGATTGCATCGAATAAGTCACGAGTTGCATGATTGAAGTCTTTACCTTGTACTTGCTCTACTTCTTTCGCACTTAAGTTACGCACACCTTGCTGTGGTTTCCAATGATATTTAATGTAAACAATTTTACCTTCTGCATTAATCCATTTAAATGAATGTACGCCGAAACCTTCCATTTCACGGTAGTTTGCCGGTGTACCATAATCAGAAAATACCCATGTCATCATATGTGTAGATTCTGGAGTTAACGTCATGAAATCCCAGTAACGATCTGGTGTTTGAACATTTGTATCAGGTGCTGGCTTTAAAGAATGCACCATGTCAGGGAATTTAATTGCGTCACGAATGAAGAAAACAGGTAAATGGTTACCTACGATATCGTAGTTTCCTTCTTCTGTATAAAATTTAACAGCGAACCCGCGCGGATCACGAGCTGTTTCCGGAGAACCTTGACCATGAATAACCGTTGAAAAACGAACGAATACAGGTGTTTCAGTTCCTTCATTTTGTAAAAACGCTGCTTTCGTATATTGCTTCATGCTGTTTTTCGTTACGAATACACCGTGAGCACCTGCACCACGTGCATGCACAACACGCTCAGGAATACGTTCACGATCAAAGTGAGCAAGTTTTTCTACTAAATGATAGTCTTCTAACAATACCGGTCCACGGCGACCAGCCGTACGAGAGTTTTGATTATCTCCAACTGGAGCACCTTGGTTTGTTGTTAAGCGATTATTTGGATTCATCAAGGGGGATCCTCCTCTTTCTTTCGTAGTAATTATTATTTATTTAAAATTATTATAAACTAATTATTATTCAAAACTAGATCCTTGTCAACTATTTCCTTCATTTTTTTGGAAACAATTTCAGCTAAGCAATCAATAAATGCAGATTGTGCATTCGGCATATTTAGTCTAAAATATGTGACATTTAATTCATCATTTACAACTTTCCATTCATAATCGTTGTCATATAAAGTGAAACTTTAATCAGTGGGGGTTGTTCATCCCCCACTGATTATTAGCCCTCACCAATCGGGCATTTACGGGCAGCAGGGCTTCCACCTAACTTCTTTGCTCCAGCTGAATTTTGAGGTGGCAGTTTTACTGCCCGCAAATAGCGGGATAAAACTTCTAAATGGGGCAATATGTTTTAAACCTAAGTAACAAACAAATTCATACTCTGTAAACATTTTATTCATTGAATCTGTTAATTTATGCGCCTGCTCTTTCGTTATTTTTGCAAGCGATGAAATTCCACCAATCACTTTATACCGTCCGATTAAATCTTGGAGCACTTCTTCAGACAGCTTACACCGTGACGAATGTGAGTATACATCATCTATATAACACCTCAATTTTCGAAATGAGAATCTTTTTCAAGAATATTTGTTTCCAATTATAGCAAGCAATAATAAATACGTCAAAATAATAATTCTAAAAAGATATTATCTCTAATATGATTTTTAATTTTATATGATAATTCATTTAATAAAAAAGCGGCTCACATACATGTAAGCCGCCCTTTTCCCTTATTCTTTAATATTTACCCCATACTCTTTAAACCAAACATGAATTTGCGCTAAATGCGCTAAAAGTTGAGGGCCTGTCATTAATTGACCGAACCATGGCGTTTGAAATGCACTTCCGCCTGATTGGATCAATCCGTTCAATTGCTCTTTATCGAACAATTCATGCAAAATCGATCCTTTATCCGTTAATAAATCTTGGAGCCATACTGTTACTGCTTTCGTATAGTGCGGATTATGCGTTTTCGGATACGGGCTTTTCTTTCTATACAATATATCATTTGGAAGCAATCCTTCTAACGCCTTACGCAATAGACCTTTTTCGCGGTTTTTATACATTTTCATTTCCCAAGGAATATTCCACGCATATTCGACAAGTCGGTGGTCCGCAAATGGAACGCGTACTTCTAAACTTGCCCCCATACTCATACGATCTTTTCTGTCTAATAACGTTGTCATAAACCATACCATGTTTAAATAAAATAATTGTCGTCTCTTCGCTTCTAATGGGCTTTCTCCCTCTAAAATAGGAACTTCTTGAATCGATTCTTCATAGCGTTGTTGCACATATTGTTGTAAATTTAATTTATTTCTCCATTCTTTCTTTAGAAGTTGTTCACGCGCTTCTGTAGAACGCATCCACGGAAATGCACTTGATTGTAAATCATCTTCTCTATAAAACCACGGATAACCACCGAATATTTCATCTGCACATTCTCCAGATAATCCGACGACAAAATCTTGTTTTATTTCACGGCAAAACCATAATAATGACGAATCAATATCTGCCATACCAGGCAAATCACGAACGAGTACTGCTTCTGTTAAATACTGTGCTAGTTGTTCATTAGAAATGACGCAACGATGGTGGATTGTTTGAAATGTCTCTGTCATTAAATTAATAAATGGAGCATCTGAATTCGGCTGAAACGCATTCGCTTTAAAGTATTTTTCGTTATCTTCATAGTCAACAGAATACGTGTGTAATTGCCCTTTTCCTGATCTTTCATACTCTTTTGCAGCTATTGCTGTTATAGCACTTGAATCTACACCGCCTGATAAAAAAGTGCATAGTGGTACGTCAGAAACTAATTGTCTCGTAATCGCATCTTGTAATAAAAAACGAGTTTTCTCTACTGTTTCTTCAAATGAATCTTCATGTTTTTTACTTTCCACATTCCAATATCTCCATATGCATAAACCGTCTTTTGAGAACGTCATTGCATGACCCGGGCGCAGTTCTTGAATACCAGCATATATACCGTGACCAGGTGTTCTAGATGGGCCAAGGCCGAATATTTCCGATAATCCTTCTAACGTTACTTCCGCCTTCACATCTGGATGCGCTAGTATCGCTTTTAATTCTGAACCAAATAATAATCGTCCGCTATCATATTTATAAAAAAGCGGTTTTACACCTAATCTATCTCTCGCAATAAAGACTCGTTCATTTTTCTCATCCCATACTGCAAACGCATATATGCCGTTTAAATGATCAACACATTCTTCTTTCCATTCAATATAAGAGGCCAATAGTACTTCTGTATCGGAATGCCCTTTAAATGTATAACCTCTTCTTAATAACTCTTTGCGAATATCTTCTGTATTGTAGAGCTCTCCGTTATAGCAAATCGCATAACTAGTTTCATCTTTCAAACAAGTCATGGGTTGTTTACCACCTTCAGGATCCACAACGATTAACCGTTTATGCCCAAATGCGACGTTCCCTTTAATCCAAACTTTATTATCATCTGGACCGCGTTTCGCTAGCGTTTCCGCCATCTTCGTCACGATGTCCCTTTCCCCTTCTAATGAGCGTTTATAATCCACCCATCCTGTAATCCCGCACATAAAATCATCCTTCCTAATCTAATATCTGTTTCTGAACGTGCAGTAATCCCCACCCTATGAGTGCGGATACATAAAAACAACAAACTTGACGATAACTAACTATCCATATATGGAATAGCAGTTTCACAGTGTAAAGCGTGTTTTATTGTATGCCCATCTCTCTTTAGGTGTGTCTAGTTATAAAGAACGTACGAACTGTCCATAACAAGAATAACTATTTCTATAAAAGGAGAAATGAACTATGGTACAACGCAAACATATTTTGTATAACCAACCGCGCGCTCATACAGTCGGTAATGTCGAATATATAAACAATGAATGGGTATTCTTTGATGATGAAAATGATGAGGCTTTTCTATTAGAAGATATTGCCGAAGATGGTTTTGAAATTTTATATAACAACAATTGGCTACCAGCTCGTTTTTATGAACAAGACATATTACAAATTGCAAATGAACAACATTCTCTCCAAAACGGGGAAATGATACGAATTCGAAAAAAATTACTTCTTAGCTATCATGAATGGCTTGAAGAGTTACCTGACTCTGTCTTTACATTATTAACCGAATCATTGCAATCGCTTAATTACTCTTTATATGATTGCATGTATTGTCATAATTATTTATCATTCTTACCGAAAGATGAAGCATGCGAAGGAGTAAATATTCTTTTGTTCGATAACGACGAAATGATTTGTACATTGCAACATCATTTCGTACGCCACTCTTCCTCTAATAAAAATATTTTGCGATTTACGAAAGTAAACGGAGAAGAGTTGCATCTCGATGCAATATAAAATAAAAAAACCACCTTATCTCCCAAATACTTGAGATCATAAGGTGGTTTTATTTTCAATTAAAATACTTTCCATCCAATTGGTAATTTCAAACCAAGATAAAATACCGCTACAAGTGCGATAACAAATAATCCCCAAAATGCCCCTGTTGCCTTGTTCTTGCTCATTTTCACAAGAACCATTTCCATTCCAGCGATTACTAAAATACCAGCTAACATTTTTAAACCATACCACATGTGCATGCTACCTGTTGCTGTCTTCACAATACTCATGTACAACATGAAGCCTGTCACAATAATGATAATGTACATAAGGCGAAGCCCCATATGTACACCTTTACCTTTTCTTCCTGCTGAATAAAGTGAATACGCAACGAAGAATAAAATTAATCCTAACGCCCATGCTGTAATATGCATATGTACCATCGTATCCCTGCCTCCTCTTTTCACACTTTTTCACTCTATATGATAACATGTTCATTTATTTTCAGGAAATGTTTCGCTTTTTTATATTTAAATGCTATAATATTTAGAGTATTTACAAACTTCTTGTAATAACAAAAGGGGGAACAATCATGATTCAAACTAAGGATATTATCGAACTTACAGACACATACGGAGCAAATAACTACCATCCACTTCCAATCGTTATTTCTAAAGCAGAAGGCGTTTGGGTAGAAGATCCTGAAGGAAACCGCTATATGGACTTATTAAGTGCATATTCTGCAGTAAACCAAGGTCATCGTCATCCAAAAATCATTAACGCTTTAATTGACCAAGCTAATCGAGTTACGTTAACTTCTCGTGCTTTCCATAGCGATCAATTAGGTCCTTGGTACGAAAAAGTTGCGAAACTAACAAATAAAAATATGGTACTTCCTATGAATACAGGCGCAGAGGCTGTTGAAACTGCAATTAAAACAGCTCGTCGCTGGGCTTACGATGTGAAAAAGGTAGAAGCAAACCGTGCAGAAATCATCGTTTGTGAAGATAACTTCCACGGACGTACGATGGGTGCTGTTTCTATGTCATCAAACGAAGAGTACAAGCGTGGCTTCGGTCCAATGCTTCCTGGCATTATTGTAATTCCTTACGGTGATTTAGAAGCATTAAAAGCTGCGATTACACCAAATACAGCAGCATTTATTTTAGAGCCAATTCAAGGTGAAGCAGGAATTAACATTCCACCAGCTGGTTTCTTAAAAGAAGCTCTTGAAGTATGTAAAAAAGAAAACGTTTTATTCGTAGCAGATGAAATCCAAACAGGCTTAGGCCGTACTGGTAAAGTATTTGCTTGCGACTGGGACAATGTAACTCCTGACATGTACATACTTGGTAAAGCACTTGGCGGCGGCGTATTCCCAATCTCTTGTGTTGCAGCAAACAGCGATATTTTAGGCGTATTCGAGCCAGGTTCTCACGGTTCTACATTCGGTGGTAACCCACTTGCATGTGCTGTTTCTATCGCAGCTCTTGAAGTATTAGAAGAAGAAAAATTAACAGAGCGTTCTCTTCAATTAGGAGAAAAACTAGTTGGGCAATTAAAAGAAATTGATAACCCAATGATTACTGACATTCGCGGTAAAGGTTTATTCATCGGTATCGAATTAAACGAGGCAGCTCGTCCTTACTGTGAACAACTAAAAGCAGCTGGGCTATTATGTAAAGAAACACACGAAAACGTAATTCGTATTGCACCACCTCTAGTAATCTCTGAAGAAGATTTAGAGTGGGCATTCCAAAAAATTAAAGCTGTACTATCTTAATCATAGTGAGGTTGTCCTAAATATAGGACAACCTCTTTCTTTTTTTAGTAATTTACCGTAAAATAAAATTGAATATTCTGCTTTTTGTTAAAAAGGGGGGACTGCATGCTTTTGAAATACGGTAAACACATTAACTATTTAGCTACAATTTTTATTTCTATGACACTCATCGGCTTCATATTATCTACAACTCTACTCAGTCATTATTCAACTCCTAATACATTCACACTACTTAAAACATCATTTTGGACTGCTGTTTTCCTTACAATTATCGGTTTTGGCCGTGAGAGAAGCGCACTTGCAGTTATGCTAATTGGAATTTGCACTTTAGCATTAATCGGATTGTATATTTTCGCCATTATAGATTACTCCGTTAATCCACGCCCATAGAAAAGAGCTATCTTTTCACAAGATAGCCCTTTTCTCATTTCACTATATTTCTTAGCGTACCAATTCCCTCTACTGTAACAACAACTTCATCACCAGCATGCAAAAACTTCGGTGGTGTAAAACCTTTACCAACACCAGCTGGTGTCCCTGTTGCAATGATATCTCCTGGCTCTAATGTCATACCTTTACTTATAGTTGAAATAATTTCTTCTACTGAAAAAATCATTTCTCTCGTATTTGAAGTTTGCCTTACTTCTCCATTTACCACTGTTTCAATGTGTAATGCATTCGGCGTTCTAACCATCGATTTATGAATTAAATACGGTCCCATCGGACAAAATGTATCAAAACTTTTCCCTAGGAAAAATTGTTTATGTTTTCTTTGAATATCCCGAGCAGTTACATCATTTATAACTGTATATCCAAAAACATGGTCAAGAGCTTTTTCTATTTTTATTTGTTTCCCTCGCTTACCGATAACGATTGCTAGTTCACCTTCGTAATCAAGTTCATTCGTTGCGTGAGGGTGACCATTAATTTGTTCATCAATTCCGATAACTGTTGTTGGCGCCTTTGTAAAAATCATTATATTTTCAGGGATAGACTCTACTCCGCCCATTTCTACCGCATGCTCACGATAGTTTTTTCCAACGCACAAAATATTCTTTCTTGGCCTTGGAATCGGTGCTAATATTTTCACCTCTGCTAACGGATAATACGCCGATCCCGCATTTTCCTTCGCCCAATTTACAATGTCGCACACTTTCTCAAGACATTCGCTTCCTCTTTCAATACACTCTAACATGGTAATTGGGATAGTAACCTTTTCCCCTTTTTGTCTTTGCGCTTCTCTTAAATGTAATACCTTTTCTTCCTCTTCATCCACAATACCTACAAATACCTTTTCTTCTTTCTTCGCCGTTACAAAACGCAACATTCCCACTCTCCATCCTAAAACTCATACCTTATAATTGTATTCGCATCCTTAAGAAAAAAACCTTCTCACGCACGCTAATGTTTACAATATTCCTCCCTTCTTACATTCGTTCCTCACCCTTCATTTGACATAAAATGTAGAAATTATACTTTTTTTGGCGAAGATGTTTCTTTTTTATGGAATTTTTGTATAATATGTACTACATATATACATAAAATTTATTGAGAGATGGAGCCGATTTCAATGTTTGAGCAAGCTATCGAAAAAAAACGCGAAAAAATGATCTATTTTGCTGAACGCTACGGAATGACTTCTCAAAAAACAGTGAATTGTAGCCAGGAACTGGACAGGCTCTTAAATGTTGTTTGGCCTATACACACAGATTGCACACACACTCAAATGTTCGAAACACATGCGCAATAACGCATGTGTTTCTTTTATTTCAAAAAAATACACATTTTATTGAAAACGCCCATACAATAGTAGAAAAGAAAATTTTAAAAACGAAAGGTGTTTTGTATGCCAGCTATGGTCGGACATATTCGTATCGTTAATATTGGATCAAGTGGTATTTTTCATATTGGAGATGTATTTGCGATTAGGCCTATTAGTTATTCACGCGCTTTTGCCGGAGCCGGTTCATTTAATGTTGGGGATAACATCTCTGTCTACAATTATCAAAGCTCAACGACTGTCAATGATTCAGATGTAATTGATCAAGCAATAATCGGTTCGAACTAAAGGAGGCGATTGCATTGAATTTTTATGTGAACCAAAGTATCATCATTAACAGCATTAAAATCGATAGCATTACGACCTCTTCCGTTTTTCAAATTGGAACTGCAGGTAGTATTAAGGCTCTTTCTAAATTCTCAAATTCTGGCGGATTTACAGAACCTCTTCGCCCTTTAAGTGCGAAAGGACAAATTATTTCTATTAAACCTTCAACTAGTTCTTCTTAGACCATCCTTATCATAAATATATAGCAGTACTATCCCCTCCCTATTGAAAAGGAGGTTTCACAAAATGAATCAAGATATATACACTTACCTACACCAACTTCAGCAAGCTCTCCAAATACAGCAGCAAACTATTCTAAATCTCGAAGAACAAGTTCGCCTACTACAAGAAGAGCTTAATGATTTAAAAAGTCGCCCCTCCTCTTCTATAGGAAAAGTGGAATATAAATTCGATCAATTAAAAGTAGAAAATTTAAACGGTACTTTAAATATTGGCTTGAATCCATTTTCAACAAAAGGGCAACAAATTGAAGATTTTCAAGTAGATACAGAAACATTAAAAGTAAATCCTGAAACAGAAACAAATCCAGACTTTTATCAAGGTATCCTTCAAGAAATGCATCGCTATTTAGATGAAGAAGCATATAGTCGAATTCTCCATTTTGAACAAGAAGAGAGAACGCCGCTTGATGAGATGTATCGACAAATGATGGTGGATGACATAAAAAAACAGATGGAACATAGACTTCCGTATTATTTATCACAAGTTCAATCGTATGAGGGTATCTCCTCAGATCCCGATTATTTACGAGACGTCATTATTCAAGCAATGAAACAAGATATTGACAAAGCTTTTCTTTCCTTTATTCAACACATACCAGGCAATTTCCGAAAGGAGTAAGTATGTATGAATTTAAATGTTGTAAACCGCGAATTAAAAGTAGGGCAGATTAAAATGAACGGGGTTTCTTCTTCCTCATTATTTTTAATTGGAGATGCAAATTTTCTCATCCTTTCTTCAATTCTTGATACGCCATTCGAATCCGTTACAGAGGGACCATTTGTACCATTAGTGACAGATGTCCCTCCGACTCCAGGTTGAGGAGAGGAAAAATTATGCTTCGTCATACTTCAATTGTACAAAATGTTTCTATCATTTCTATGGGGGTTGCAGCCGTCTTCCAGGCCGGGGATGCTAATCAAATAGAATTAAAAAATAGAGCGCTTATCGTTCACCGAGAAATCCCTTGTTATATAAAAGGTGAAGGTCGTTTTGATGCGTTTGAAATCTTTACAGATGAACACATTACAATTCCAAAGCGAACAACAGATGTAAAAATGAATATTGTAAATGAGTGCCCTTTTATTGAAGTAAATGATGTTCACTTGCGAACACTTTTAAATTCCGCGTGCTTCCAAATCGGCAATGTTGACTATGTTTTTAATAATTCTCGTACGCTACAAATCCGCCAATTTATTACTGATGAACCTTCCTCTAAATAATTCATATAGTAATTAAAAAGCTTAGTAAAGTAGGTGGATGGTATGCCTTCGGTTGTAGGAAATCTCGTCGTTCAAAACAGTAACGGCTCTTTCAACTTAGGAGATTTTTATAACGTATCTCCGAAAGAAAATACGAAAGCTTATAACGGATCTGGGGCTTCCAATGTCGGATTTGTCGTCAATACTTTTAGCGGCGTTAGTGCAACAAATACATTTGATTCTGATGTGGCAGATCAAGATCAGATTGGAACAGCGTAAAAAAGAAACAGCCTTAGCTCTATATTGTGTAGAGCTAGGGCTGTTTCTTCTATTAAAGATAATTTTAATTCAAGCTTATATTCTTTTAATATAGCATTCTTCCTTCTTTATATGCATTTTGATATGTCTCATCATTTATCTGTGTAACATCAGTATGGAACAGTTCCTCCCTAACAGCATCGAATAACTCCTTACATATGTTAGGAAATTCACTTTCCCATCTTTCTCTTTCATCCAACTCCATCAGTGATTCAACAATAACAAGATAAATATTCGGAAATTGCCTCTCAATCTTAGGAGCGTACTTTAGAAATCCCTTTAAATACATATCAAAATGATGACAATCATACTCCTGAGTGCCTGTATAAAATGGAAACCCACTTTCATCTTCCCACTCTAGGAGAATTCCCCAAAATGCTAACAATGAACCTGATCGATATCTCAATTTACTATCATTAAAGTGTTTATAATAAGGGTATAACAATCTATCGCACCAATCTAAATCGATTATACCACCCATATCTTTTATTTCATTACGTAATAAATCTAATTTCTCTTTAATGGGATCCATGCACATTCCCCTTCAATTGTTTATTCCCACACAGATATATACCTCTTATGATATTTACTCTCTTTATAAAATGAAAATAAATTTATTATATTTTAAAAGCTCAAACAAGCACAACCC
>NZ_JBHWYR010000043.1:0-46507 GCF_042728695.1 Bacillus sp. NPDC060175 | reverse complement strand
TCCATTAATTGCATATACACGGCTCACCTCCTCTTGACTCACTTTGAAAGGATATGGGTATTTTATTTACCAACAAATTATTAAACTAGGCCCGAAATCATTTTAAGATAATATGCACTCACCTTTCCTCTAAGCGTTTCAAGTCCCTCTTTATTTAAACTCGTATACTCCTCATACAAATTAATATTATATCGGCGATTTTTCGGATATATCGACCGCAACTCAACTTATATCAGCGATTTTTGAAATATATCGACTTACCGACAAAAAGTGACAATCCACACAAAAAGAAAGAGGCTGCCCTTTATGACAGCCTCCCTCATTTTTAGAAGAATAAATGTAAGAAATCTTCTGCTGTAATATTACCGAAGTAACGTGCAATATCCACGCCTTCTAAAGCTACAGTGAATGCATCTTTATCAAATTGTACGCCTGTTAGACGTTCTTCAATGTCATGAACATCTAGTGATCCGAAGAAGTCACCGTAAATTTTACATTCTGTTACTGTTCCTTTTTTCACTTCAAGGCGAACGTCAACTTGTCCAACTGGGAAGCGGTGTGAATGTTGTAAGTTGAACTTCGGAGATTTCCCGTAGTTCCAGTCCCAATTGCGGTAACGTTCTTCAGAAATTTTATAAATCTCTTTCCAATCCGCTTCTGTTAATTCGTACATTGGAATATCTGTTTCACCTTCGAAAATTGTTTCTAGAAGAAGTTGTCTAAACTCTTCTGTCGTCATTTTTTCGTTTAAGAACTCTGTAATATTCGCAACGCGGCTACGGATTGATTTAATTCCTTTTGATTGAATTTTATCCATTTTCACTTTTAGTGCTGATACAACGTGATCGATTTCAGAGTCAAATAATAACGTACCGTGACTAAACATACGACCTTTCGTTGAAAACTGCGCGTTACCTGAAATTTTTCTACCTTCAGCTAAAATGTCGTTACGACCACTTAGCTCTGCATTTACACCTAGTTTACCAAGCGCTTTCGTTACAGGTTCTGTGAATTTTTTAAAGTTGCTGAAACTATCTCCATCATCTTTCGTAATAAAGCTGAAGTTTAAGTTTCCTAAATCATGATATACTGCGCCTCCGCCTGATAGACGACGAACGACATGAATACCTTGTTCTTTTACGTAATCTGCATTAATTTCTTCTACAGTGTTTTGGTTTTTACCAATAATAATCGAAGGTTCATTAATGTAGAACAGTAAATATGTTTCGTTAATATCTAAATTCTTCACACAATATTCTTCAATTGCTAAGTTTATCGTAGGATCTGTAATCCCTTTATTATCAATAAATAACATCGTATCACCTCATGAATTCCAAACGTAACCACTATGCGCAAGCGTAATATGGCCGCTGAAAATTTGTTTTGCTTCTGTTACTAAATCAGATGGATTGCCTGTATGCGGTAAGTGCGTTAATACAAGCTCTTTTACATTCGCAGTTTTCGCAATACTTGCTACTTCTGTACTATTCATATGCCCTGCTTTCGCAGCCTCTTGATGTGCATACATATTACATTCACAAATGAAAAGATCAGCATCTTTTGTGAACGGAATAAATTCAGGAATATAACTTGAATCCGCACTGTATACTATGGCATCATCGCCAGCTGTAATACGCATCGCAAAGCATGTAACAGGATGAACAGTTTTTAAGAATGAAATGGAGAATGGTCCAATTTGAAGTGTTTCTTCTGGATTGTACGCGATTCCTTTCGTATGCGGTGCATGCGTTAAAGAATTAAATCCATTCTCATCAAACGAATGACTATATATTGGTAACTCCGGTAGTTGTCCCTTAGTCGCACTCGTAATTAATCTCGCATATTGCAATACCCCAATGTCTGCAACATGATCGTGATGATAGTGCGACAGTACAACTGCATCTATATCAGATGGTGTTATATATTTTTGAAGCTGTGCTAGTACACCACTACCACAGTCTACAAGTAAACGAAAACCATCGTGTTCAAACAAATACCCCGACGTTGCTTCTCCCGCTTCTGGAAAGCCGCCCCAAAAGCCGACAACAGTCATTTTCATATGTATCCATCCTTTCTAAAACCGAGTAGGAATGCCGTTTTTCTCCGTACTTGAGAAAGTTTTTTACTTACATCCTACATTGTTAACTATAATCCATTTCCTAAACTTTTTCATTAATTTTCAATTTTGTTATAAAACAGTTGTTGACTTTTGTTTTTTGTACTAATACAATGATAGTAAGAAATGGAAATGGAGGGATTGACATGATCGATCAACCAATGGAGTTTTTCAGAAATTTACCGACGAAAACTTGTGTACACTGCGGGAAAGAAATTGATGAGCAGCACGAAGCATACCATAACAAATGTGACGATTGCGTTCACGAAGAATAGTAGTTTGTGAACATAAAAAAACCTAGCAGACATAGTCTACTAGGCTAATAACATCTTATCCTTCATCGTTGAACCTTTCACCAAGAGCTCCAGTTCAAACTCATACAATTCTTTTTGTCGATAATTTTTCGTATGGATTTTATCCATCATTAAGTCGACAACTTTTCGGGCCATCTCGTCGATTGGCTGTTCAATTGTCGTAATACCAGGCTCTGTAATCTGTGATAAAATTTGATTATCAAAACCGATCACAGCGAGATCTTCTGGAATACTCCAACCATGGTGTTTTGCCTCTGAGATAATTCCAGCTGCAACCTCGTCGCCTCCTGCCAAAATCGCGGTAGGATTTTTTTTGTCCTTTAATACTTCATGGAATATTCGTTTTCCATCATCCCAAGAGAAAGCGTTTTCAAGAAAATCGATCGCTCCCACTTCTCTACTCTTTTCAGTAATAGCGCGTAAAAAGCCCATTTTTCGCTGTTGGCTCACTACTTTCGTTTCGTTACCACGGCAAAAAATAAGATTACGATATCCTTGTTCTAATACATGATTGGCAGCTATGTATGCTCCCTGTGCATGATCGAACTTCACTGTTGGAACATTTGCTTCCTCAATATATTCATTACATAACACGATTGGACCGTGTTGCAAGTATGGCTCTACATTCTCCCATGGATTTTCTAGTGAACATAGAATAATCCCATCTACTTGTTTCGTAGATAATAATTGTAAATATTCCATCTCTTTTTCCGGTAAATATCTTGTTTGACAAATAATCAGTTTATATTTATGTTCAGAAGCAGCAATCTCGATTGCTTCAATAAATCTACTAAAAAAAGGATTTGTAATCCTTGGAACAAGCACCGCAATTGTTTCTGTTTTTTGTTTACGAAGCCTTCTCGCCGCAGAATTAGGAACGAAGCCTAAATGCTTCATTGCTAATTGAACCCTTTTCTTCTTCTCATCTGAAACATATGGATGATTATTGATCACCCTAGAAACCGTTGTCCTTGATAACCCCGCTAATTTCGCCACGTCCTCGATAGTCGACACGAAATTTTCCCCCTTTACATGAAAACGTTTTCTTATCCTGATTATATAGTATATTATTGGAAACTGCAATATAGGTTCTTATGATTTTACTATATTAATATTATACATAGGAAAAAGTCTGTTAATGGCAGGGAATTACATACTACTTTTAGAAGTTCACAATAAGAATATTTATAAAATAAAGGATGATATTTCATGAATCGGACGGATCGTTTATTAGCTATATTAATTGAATTACAAAGAAAACAAACCGTTACAGCACAAAGCTTAGCTGAAAAATTTGAGACAAGTATACGCACTATTTATCGAGATATGGACGCACTCAGCGAATCCGGCGTTCCCATTTTTTCAATGCCTGGTCACGGCTATTCATTAATGGATGGTTATTTCTTGCCACCCATTCAGCTTACGCCAGAAGAGGCCGTTACTCTTTTATTGGGCGGTGATTATATTGAGAAAGCTTTCACCTCTTCTTTTTCTGTACATGCGCAATCAGCAAAAGAGAAACTTGAGATAGTCCTCCCTACTGATCAACAAAAGAAAATTGAGGAATTGCGAGGAACTTTCCGTTTCCTTTCTCCTATATTTTCAAACCAGCAAGCCGAGCAAGAAAAACTAGAGAGCCAATTTTTCTTGTTACAAGAAGCTATTCAAAGAGAGCAATCTATCTCTTTTTCGTATCGTAAACCGAGAGAAACTACAAAAACAAAACGTACCGTTCATCCTTACGGTTTAGTCAACATTTCAGGAATTTGGTACATCGTTGCTCATTGTTTACTTCGAAAACAAATACGTAATTTTCGTTTAGACCGTATGGATACATTACAGCAAGAACAAGAATTTTTTACAAAACCGAAGGACTTTTCTTTACAAGACTATCAACCTGAAAACAATCGAACTGTTACGATCCATTTATTATTCCCATCCCATATTGCACATAAAATTGTTGAGTCACGATACTTTTTTATAGATTCATACGAGCATAAAGATAATGGTTTTCATGTCTTTTTGAAATCAAGAAGTATAGATGAAGTATTTCAATGGGTATTAAGCTGGGAGAGCCAAGTGCAAGTACTAGAGCCAAAAGTTCTTTCTGAGAAAATATATGATGAAGTAAAAAAAATGTTAAAACTTTAATTTTTTTATTTTACTACTGACATAATGTTGTCAGTAGCCCTCCTTTATTGTAGGTATTAACAAATACATTTTCTTAAAAAGGGGATAATAATATGAACAAATTTGAGGATTTAGCAACGTATTACATAGAGGAATTAGAAAAATACTCTCTCGAACAATTTAGAACGAAACCTTCTACAGAAGAATGGTCTCTTGGTCAAATGTATAATCATTTACTTTCGGCTACATATATGCAGTTAGATGCAATCGAGAAATGTAAAACTGAAACACCATCTGTAGCTAACAAAAAAACGAATATGGGTGAAAAAGTATATATAATGGGGGCTTTTCCTGACATACAAATAAAAGTGCCAGATCATCCGGGATATACACCCGAAAATCCAACTAACAAAGAAGAAGTACAAGAACGTTTTCTGGAATTAATTACAGTTGTTAAAGACATTGAGCCAACACTTACTTCTATTCCTAATGATTGTAAAGCAGAGCACCCTGGACTTGGTTACTTAAATGCCACTGAGTGGTTTCAGCTCATTTCTATGCATTTTGCACATCATCTTCATCAGAAAGAACGATTGGATCACAGTATTTCATAATTTACCATAAAGAATGAAAGAAGGTGGTTTGGCACATAGCCAAACCACCTTTCTTCATACAAATGAATAAAAATATAATCCAATATACTTTTATTGTAATTTAGATATTTCTTGCATAAATCCAGATATGCTTGCTAATGCACTAGTAAAAACGAAAAGCACAATAATGAGAGTGACAAGTTTATTTTCATTTAAATTCGTAATTGTTTTTAAGCCTATTCCTAATAAAACGTAATACCAAATATTAAATATATCTATCCTTTGAGCGATTGCATGTAAAACCATATTATCTGTTGCTATCGCACCTAAACCTGTATAGGACAACTCATATCCACCAAGGGAGAACGCAATCAATCCGTTTAAAAGCATCCCTAATTTTAATACAAAAGATGCATAGATAATGATAGGAAATGTTTCCTTGTAGTTAATATCGACTCCAAAAAAAATCATAATGTTTTTATAGAATATAGGCACAAAAAATATAGCTACTATTCCACTTACTGTAGAAATTCCAAATGAAGTAAAGAAAGTTATGTATTTTGGAACAGTAAATCCAGTTTTATCATGAAACATACTAAGTGCAGGGTTATGTAAAGAATTCCAGGAAATTAAGGCGCTTGAAATGATAATAAGTAAAATTAAAAGAGTTAATGGGAGGAATATATTTCTTTGATTCCTCATCCTTTTGAATTGTAATGTCGGTGAAGTGAAAATCCCAAAAACCGATGGCTTCCTCGAAAATTCTTCATGCATAAGACTGCTAGCTTGCAAGACAATCCCTCCTTTATCGCTACATTCATCATTTTAATACAGCAAAGATATGAAAACAGGTTCTTACACAATTAGAGCTCTCTATAACATCTCCCACCTCGTCCACTCTTCCCTCGCATTCACACTATAAATATTGTCTTCTCTGTCCATAAACCCATGTATAACAAATTCTCTTCTTATCGTACAAAAATCATCATGATACTGTTTTACGAACGCATTAATTTCTTCTTCTGTATATTGGTTTCCAGCATCCAGCTTTCTAATCAAATGTTCCAATAAGACTAACTTTTTCTTTTTTTGACCTGGAATCGATTTTAAGCGGTCCTCTTTATCAAAAAAGTTGCGAATGGTCGTATCACGAAATTTCATTTGGCTTTCGGTCATTTCGTTCTCCTCCATCAGTTTTTATATTATTAAACTTTACCGTTTTTCTTTATTCTTTTACTTAAAAAATCAATAAAGTAATATCCACCAATTAAAATATAATAGGTTACAATCATTCCCACTATGTCTTTCATACTCGTATATTCTTTTTTATGAAACAAAATCGGAGATAGTGTATAAACTAAGAAGCAGACTAGCGGATATATGATGAAATAGAAGCGAGATTTTTGTCTCATACTATCAACTCCCCTGTAATATGATTCTATTCAAATTGTTTTGATTCCTTTCTTTCGTTTAGGCCAAACATAAAATATAGTAAAATTAAGGAAAAGATGCTCTTTGGAAAGTAAGAACCATTCTGAATAATATTCGAAAGACCGTACACCAAATATGCAATGTTACATATTTGGTGTATGGTCTTTCTTGCTATAATAATATCCATATAGATTGTATTTTAAATAAAAAAGGATTATATGCAATGAATCAAATTTTAGAGGATGCAAAACAACTATTACATCATGAAGAAAATATTTTATCCACTTTAAGATGTTCACTTACTGGCTATATTATTACACATAATGTCCCTCGTTCCGGAGTGTTACTTGCCACTAATAGGAGGGTTATTTTTTATGGACAATCATTCAAATGTTGTAAAAATGCATTGATTGTGGAATTTGAATATAAAAAAATTCTATCCATAGAGACGAAAAGAACATTCTTTGATAAAAAACTAATATTTTACTATGAAGACGAATATATAACGGTGGGCCAAATTTTAAGCTCGAATATTGAGGGTTTTTTAAATGTAATACAGAGAAAAAGAATTCAATAAAGTGAAACTTTAATCCGTGGGGGATTTTGTTCATCCCCCACGGATTATTAGCCTACACCAATTGGGATTTTACGGAATAAAATACTTTTCATCTAAAAGAGAAGTACAGTTCACCTTTCTTACAACTGTATTTCTCTTTCATTTTTACTTCTCTCATCCACACTTCTCTTAATTTACTTATCACTCTCATTCCTGTAACCTATTATTCAAATTGAAAAATTTCATATGGAAAATTATGTTACAATTAACTTATACATATTTTGGAGGGAAAATAGTGAAAAAAGCTATTATAGTATTAAGCATCCTATATCTTATTTTAACCGTACATACGGGAGCTGTTCTTTTAGGAAAAGAAGATTATAGAGGTGCTATCAATACATTAAAAGAAACGAAGGAGGTCTCTTCATTTCAATCTGCAAAAGACGGTGTGATTTTATTAAAAGGAACATTAACTACCGCGCAACCTATTACAGAGGAAAAACTTCAAAATAAAGAATTTGCACTTCTTGAAATTAATACGTATAAACGACGAAAAGCAAATTGGAAAAACATTGATACCGAGCAGCATATTGCAAAGCAGCTCTTACTAAACAATGAGGCTCTTCCTGCATTAAAAGAAATCCGTTTTTCGATGGAACCAATTACACTGTCAGGAAAAGATATTTCCACCGAAGATTACTCACTAAAAAAGGATGATACTCAATTAACAATTAAAGGTAAAGGATACCGATATACAGGAATAGAAAACAAATCAGACACTCTTATTTTTGGTATAAAAAAAGGAGATACACTTGAAGGGTATAGTGGTTCTGAAATTCTAATAGGAAAAACAAAAGAGGACATTGCCAGCAACATGAAACTATATACTTTTGCTGAAAGATATGGTCCATTTGTTTGGATTGTAGCTACTATTATCCTTATAAGTATTGTTATATACTTGTTCCGCAAAAATAGAAAAACAAATAAAATTTCTCATCCAATAAAACAAGACCAATAAAAAAGGCACCATTTCGGTGCCTTTTTTATATTTCTTATTTATGCTTCAATCGATTGATTTTCAGCAATATTTTTAAATTGTCGTTTGTGCATCCACGTTAATGAAGCAATTGTTCCAAGTGATAATACAACGATAAAGATCATGAGTATCCCAATATTTTGCCACATGAAGTTAAAGTCTCCGCTTGATACGACTGCTTTCAATCCTGATACCGAGTATGTCATCGGTAACCAAGCATTAAATGGTTGTAAATACTTCGGAATCAACTCTAGCGGGAATGTTCCAGCACTTGTTGTAAGCTGAATAATTAATGTGATGATGGCGATGAAACGCCCTGCATCACCGAATGCTGTTACTAAACATTGAATTAATGAAATAAACGCTAAACTCGTAACAATACTAAAGAGTATGAAGTATGGAATACTTTGTACTTCTACACCTAACCAGAACAGTAATATGACATCTGCTACTATTGCTTGAATAATACCGACTGATAGTAAAACACCAAACTTACTAATAAACCAGCTGAATCCTGATTTCGGAACGCCAACTGTATCGCGTAATGGGTATACGATAGATAATAGTAATGCCCCAACGAATAAACCGAGTGATAAGAAATATGGTGTGAATCCTGTTCCGTAGTTTGGAACTTCCGCCATTTTCTCCGTCTTCACTTTTACTGGGCTTGCAAACATATCATACGTTTTATCCGTTCCTTTTACTTCTCCTGTTTTTTCTGCACCTTCACCAAGTTTCTCAGCCAGTGTACCTGAACCATCGTTTACTTTTACAAGGCCATCCGTTACTTTTCCTGATCCGTCTGTTAGTTTATTTACTCCGTCGATTAGCTGGGTTGAGCCGGTTGATAATGCACCTAAACCTGTTGTTACTTGATCTGAACCAGATGCTAATTTGTTTACTCCATCAACTAATTGGCCGGTTCCACCTGATAATGTTCCTAAACCTGCTGTTACTTGACCTGATCCATTTGTTACTTGGCTAGCCCCTCCCGCTAACTGATTTATCCCCCCTGCAATTTGATTGGCGCCATTAGATAATTCACCTAAGCCACCATTTAGTTCACCTAAACCACTTGTCACTTTTCCAGAGCCATCCGCTAATTGATTTACACCTGTAATTAATTGATTGGATCCTGTAGATAATTCACCTAAACCATTATTTAGCTTACCCGCTCCATTTGTTAATTCATTAACTCCACTTACAAGTTCCGGCCCATTTCCCGCCATTTTACTAATACCAGTACTTAATTCTTTACTTCTCTCTGCTGCTGCTTTTGCTCCGAATTTCGCCTCCCCTAATCCTTTACCAAATTCTTGGAAACCACTAATGAATTTCGTTTGCTCTTTTGTTACTTTTTCAATACCAGCTACTAAACCATTTAGACTTTCTGGAGTTGATACTTTTGTTTGTACTCCATCTCTCTCCTCGTTCATTACACTTTTTAACTGTGATACATTTTTATGTACTGTACTTATTGTACCTACAAATTCTGTTGATTTTTTTTGAACTGTCTCTGTACCTTTCTGAACGTTTACTATAAATGGTTCTAACTTATCTTGATATTCTTGTGGTAGACTTGCAATTTGTTCTTTCAAGGCTGCCACATCTTTTGTTGTTTGATTTACACTATCTGCATTAGATAGAGAATCTTCTTTCAGTTTCCCAACACTTTCCACTGCTTTATTTATCTCTGTATTTACTTGTTGTACTGTATTTGACGATTTCTGTACATTTGATTGACCAGTTACAACACTTTGTGCTTGATCACTTAAATTTTGCAAATCTTTCCGAATTTTTTTCGCCCCTTCTTCTAGTTGACCGTTTGCACCATCAAGGTTTTCTACGCCGCTCGAAAGTTTGACTATACCTTTTTCTAACTCGCTAGAACCTGTAGCAGCCCTTTGCAAACCATCGTTTAATTCAATAGATTTACTCTCTAATTTTTTTAAACCACCATATAATTGACCTGAGCCATCAGACAGATTACCTATCCCTTTTTGTAACTCGCCCGATTTATTAACTAGCACATTTAATCCACTATTAACTTGACTAGAACCACCGTAAAGCTGTCCTGCTCCATTTAACAATTCAGTAATTCCAATCTTCATTTCTCCGGTTTTACTGTTTAACATATTTAAACCATTCGTTACTTGACTTGATCCATCTGTCACCTTTCCAGATCCATCTAACAATTTATTAATACCTGTTGTCATTTCTCCAGACTTTCCTTGCAACGTATGCAATCCATCTGTTACCTGACCAGATCCATCTAATAGCTTCCCAACCCCATCCTTCATCTCACCAGATTTCCCTTGAAGTGTATGCAGTCCATCCGTCACTTTACTTGATCCATCATGCAACTCACTAGCTCCGTCATGTAACTTATTTGCTCCGTCCGCTCCATCTGCTAATCCTTTTGAGACGTCTTTAATGGAATCAAACATTTTCTCTGCATATGTTTTCGTTAACGTGCTTGATACTTCACTTTTAATTTTTCCAATGGCTGTTCCGCCAATTTGTGAAGATAAGAAGTTTAAACTTTCATTTGGAATATATTCTAAGTTTAATGGTTTCGGATCATCTTGTAATAACGTTGTAGCGTTACTTGAGAAGTCATCTGGAATACGTACTAACATGTAATACTTTCTGCCTTCCATTCCCTCTTTCGCTTCTTTTTCACTTACAAACTCCCATTTAAAACTTTTATTATCTTTTAAATTATCAACGAGCCCTTTCCCGACTTCAATCGGTTTCCCATCAAATACTGCACCTTTATCTAAATTGACTACCGCAACTGGTAAGTCATCTAGCTGTTCATACGGATCCCAAAAGGCCCATAAAAACATACCCGCATATAAAATTGGTACAAATAAAACCGCAATGATTGGGATTAATATTTTTTTACTTTTTATAATCTCTGCAAATTCTTTACTAAGCAACTTATGCCATTTCATAATTTATCCCCCTTTTTAAAAATGACCAAAATGTCAATTTAGTCATTTTTACCCAAATAAAAAGGCTATATCTGTTCATACATATGCCTTATCCCCGAATTTATACTATGCACATTTTCATCTACTTGATTATAATATTAAACCACCCTCTTCATACATTTGACCAATTTGTTCAATTAGTCATTTTTTTATAATATTAAAAGGATTATCTTAATTTGACAATCCTTTTAGTAAATACAATTCGAATAATTCTGAGATTTTTTCTTTTTCTAACGGTTCATGATTTTTTTCCCAATCAAAAATAAGCGATACGTATAGGCGAAGCATAATAAACGCTGTAATTTCTGGATCACATTTGCTAATCTCACCTTTTTCAATCGCAATCTCTAAATAAGATTGGATGACAGAAATGATTTCCACATCTACTTGTTGCATCACTTCTTGTACTTCTTTCGTTCCCATATCACGCTCTTCTTGAATTAGTTTAATCATGAGCTGATGTTCTTTTCTAAATTCTAATATGCTGTATAATGCTCTATGTACATTTTCAAAAAATGAAATATCTGAACGAATTGCATTTTCTGCAACTTGCTTCATTTCTGTAATTAAATTAGAAATAATTTCGCCAAATAGTTCTTCTTTATTTTTGAAAAAAGTATAAATTGTTCCTTTTCCTACATTCGCTAACTTCGCAACTTGATCCATCGTCGTCGCCTTATAACCGAATGCTGAAAAAGACTTTGTTGCAGCTTCAATAATAGAACGTTTTCGATCTATCGCCACATCGTCACCTCCAAAAATGACCAATTGGACAATATAGTCAATCGGTACATATTTGATATTACCACACGCTTACATTCTATACAAGTTCTCTTTTTTAGTTATTCCCAGTATAAAAACATTCCAGTCAATCTATATAATACTGTCATAGTGTATCAGAAAAAAAGGGGAAAGGAAAAGATGTTCTTCAGATATAATTTTTATGAACACCTTTTTCTTATTTCAACGTAAAAAGCGTAATTTTGTCTGAACTAGAATTCAATATGTCCTCTCTTTTCCTTTCACTCTGACAATCTTCTTCTACAGTTAAACCTTACCTGACAACACTTAAATTCCTCTTTCTCTAATAAACAAATAAAAAAACAAGAAAATCCTTACATTTAATAGTAATATAGAAAGTAGACAGATTTATAAAAATAGTGGAGGCTTTTTCAGTCATGATGCGTGCGCTTCGTTTAAATATAAGACAAGCTTTTTATAATCGTGTTTCTTTAATTATTATGTTTAGTGGATTCGTTCTTATTTGTATTTATCATTATTATTATGTAATTCGTTATTTAGGAGATGCTGCGAATGGACCTATATCAACGGATATTAAATGGATTGGATTTCGTGGCAATGAAATGGATGTTTATTTATTATTAATGCCAGTTATTGCGAGCCTTCCCTTTAGTACAAGTTACAACTCGGATAAATCAGATGGTTTTAAACCGTTTGTCAGTAAAGAAATTTCTATATTTCCTTATTCAGTAATGAAATATATCGTTACATTTTTTTGCGGAGGAACTCTTTATACGTTTCCATTCATCTTATCATTATTATTTTGCAAATTAACCATTCCAGACGGAGAACCGACGGCTGGTTCAGGCATTATAAATGATAACGGGATGTTCGCAAACTTATATTACGATACTCCCATCACTTACATTACTGTATATATCGGAATTAATTTTTTATTTGCAGGTTTAATGGCTCTTTTAGGACTTGCTGCATCTGCATGGTCACAAAAAGATTATATGGCGCTTCTATTTCCATTTGCAACTACCGCCATTCCTTACATCCTGCTAAATACGATATTCCCTACAATAGGCGGGGCACCTATTCATTTATATGATCCAAAGCAACCGCTGCATGGCATGTCACCATATATTTTAACAATACAATGTACCTTCTTCCTCCTCGTTAGCTTATTCATGTATATACAAGGAGTAAAGCGCGATAGAAAAAAATATAGAAGAAGACTGCAAAGAAGAGATCGATGTAGAAAAGCTTTTCATCCATTATAAAAACCTAATTTCCTCACGTTATCTTGGAAATTAGGTTTTTTATTCATTTACGGCGTACCAGCCACCCCCCATAAAATAACAACCGCCGCAAAATAAGTTGCTTTAGTACCTACAACTAAACATAATGAAATAATTGCATATTTACTCAATTCTCTTCTTGCTCCTATTAAAGTAAAAATGACTGCCAAACTAAATGTTATATAAGAACTTGCTGTATTTATTAGGTTATACGTAATATCTAAATTCTGTGTAAGTCCTGTTATCTCCGCTATAAACTGAATCATGACAATACTACTAAAAAAGATTGCGATTTGATTCATTAATTTCCCACTTATTAACGCTTGCATCTTTAGCCCTTCTTCCGAAAACTAAATATTCAATTAATTTTATCGCCATATTACAAAAAAAGGAATTACATCTTCATAATTATATGACGATGTAAAAACAAAAAAGAACGCTTAGTTACCTAAGCGTCCTCTCGATTTAAGAAGCCTTCTTCAAATCAATTTGAGCAAGTACTGGATCATGGTCACTTACACGTCCATGTTCTTTCATAATATTTGAGTTTAAGTGTACTGGGTCTACAATTGTGTGCTGTACAATGTTATTTGTTACTAAAATATGATCTAACACTTGTGCGTTACCTTCATGAATGTACGTGTAACGGTTCTCTTTCGGCACTGTGTTTAACATATCCTTTAATATCGTTCCCTCTAGTGCTTCTAAAGGTTTAGAGAATTCAAAGTCATTCATATCACCTAATACAACAACTGGCGCATTCGTATTCTTTTCTTGAATACCTTTCACGAAATGATTCACTTCTTGTGCTAATTGAACTCGTTTTTCTTCACTCTTTAATACGAGCGGCTGCACTTTTCCAAATGGTGTTGCATCTCCTATTTTTGAGTTTAAGTGATTTGCAATGACAACAACATCTTGCCCTTGGAACGTAAATTCTGCCGCTAATGGTTTACGTGTACTTTCAAATAATGGATTTTCGTCTCCAATACGAACAACATTTTTATCTAGTAACTTCGGTACTGCTGCTAATTTCACGCGTGATGGATTATAGAAGAAACCGACGCGAATGTTAGCCCCTGGTGCTCCTCCGTCTTGATTGTTGCTTGGCGCAATTTCTACATACTCATACTTCGGTCCACGAATTTCTAATACAGCATCAATAATACGTTTTGCACTTAAAGAAGCATCTGTTGTTCCGTCATTAATCGATCCATTATTATCTTGCATCTCTTGGACGCCGATAATATCAGGCATTTTCAAGTTGTATTTAATAGAATAAGCTAGCGCTTTTACCTTTTCATCTGTTGTTTCTTTTTTGTTCGCTGAGAAGTTTTCAATATTATATGTAGCCACTGTTAACTTATCAAGACGCGGCTGAATATTTGCACCTACTTGCTTAAATCCACCGTCCACTACAGATGGTAATTCCGTTACTGGCGAAATGCGGAACGCACCATAGTCATATCCTACTACTCCAGTTATATCCCCAGTGAACGTATCGCCTACTTTCGCGACATAATCACGAGGTACCTTAACAGAAAGACGCTCTGGGTTTAATTGCTCTTTATCTAATAGCGGTGTGCCATACTTCGTTATAACTTTATCCCCACCGTTTTTTACTGTTACATATAAGTTACCATTTTTCTGAGGAGCGATAATTTTTGGTGTTGGCATCGTAACGCGCATACCTTCTATACTTTCATAAAAATCAATTGCATCTTCGCTCGGGTCAAATAGACCAAATCCATCATTATCAATAATTTGATCTGGGATTTTCACTCCGTTTTCTCCAAGTACAATCGGTGCTGGTAAAGGTTGATCTTTTGCGATTACAGCAACGCGACTCGCTTTAATTTCTGTCGTCGTTAAGTCCGTTTCAAAACGTTCTGCGTATCCAGGTCCAACATATTCTTCTACTGCTCCATCAACTTGAATAAGATCTCCTACCGCCACATTCGCATCTTTTTTGTATACGTAAATACCTTCTGAAGTAGCTGGATCATTATCCGGCTGATTATCTTCTATATAAAAACCATTTTTATCAAGCGCTGTGACAACGCCTTCCACATTGTTTACTTTCTTCCCGTTGTAAGGAGAAATATGGGATTTCCCTTGAATATCATGAATACGAACTGGTTCATTTGTTACGATTAGAAATGAAAATGTTGAAATCGCTGAAGAAGTAAGCCCTTCTTTTTCTGCGATTGCTTTCACTATACTATTTTCATTCATTATAATTTGTCCGTTATAACGAACGCTTTTGTTTGTAGGATTAGAGCCATCTAACGTATAGTAGATTGTTGCTCCTTCTGTATTCGTTGTTAATGTTACCGCTGTTCCTTTCGCAACTTCCCCGCCATTTGGTGAAGCCACTACATCGCTAACACGGTTTTGTTCTTCTCCGTAAAACTTATGAGCTGTTACTGATTTTAAACCTGAGCTACCGAAATATAATTCAAGCGTCCCTGTTAAGCTAACTTTCTTCCCGATATTTTCAGGATGATCTTTCACATTTACAGCCAATCTCACATCGCCTTTTGGCAACTGAACAGGCATGATTTTGTCTGGATTCGTTTCGTTTGGCGAATCGGCAATTGCCACATTTGTGTCGTCAAACTTAGCCGGATCTTTCGTGTATTTAGAAGGACTTTGCGTATACCCAACGATATATCCTTCCACTATTCCCTTCGTTTTCCCTTGCTGCTTAAATACTTGAATTGCTTTTTCTACTGACATAGAAGTAGTTTCTTCCGCCTGCGCTAAAGTTCCAGTAAATGAAAACAATAGCAAGAATGATATAAAAACACTTAACAATTTCTTCACAGCCATTTTCCTCTCCCTAATTCATATTTTCTCAGCATTTCTATCATATCAAATGATTCGTTATATAGAACTATATTTCGACAACTTTTACACAAAATTCATCTAATTTACAAGTTTTCAAACTATAATACAAAATAACTTATATAGGTTTATTGACTATCAGGTATTTTATCCAATAAACAAAACGCCTTCAATTATATTGAAGGCGTTTTGTTTGAAATATTTTAATGTGCGACTAATTCGTTTGCAATTACTTTCTCTAAATGAGATAACACACACTTTGCCGCTCTCTCACCTTGCTCAATACAGTCCGGAAGACCAGAACCAGCGTAAGAACTACCTGCCAAATACACACCTGGCAACTCTTTCTCCATAAATATTGTGAGTTTCTTCATTCGCTCGTTATGGCCTACTGTATATTGAGGCATTGCTTCTTTCCAGCGGCTTACAATTGTAAACTCTGGATCCTCTGTAATATCCATTGTCTTTTGTAAGTCTTCTAATACGAGCTGCACAATTTCTTCGTCCGTTTGTTCTACAACTGCTTCATCACCTGGGCGTCCGACGTAGCAGCGAAGAAGCGTTTTTCCTTCTGGCGTTGTATGTGGCCATTTTTTATGTGTCCACGTACACGCTGTAATCGTGTAATCACTATTTCTTGATACGACAAATCCCGTACCATCAATATCACGCTGAATAGCTGATTTCGGGAAAGCAAGTGCCACGTTTGCAACTGATGTAGACGGAATGTTACGGAAGAAACGAAACTGCTTGTACTGCGTAAACATAGACGGCAATACTTTATGCGGCGTCGCAACTACAATCGCATCTGCGTCCATTTCTTTTCCGTTACTAAGCGTAATCGTATAACTATCACCGAGTTTTATAACTTTTTCAATACGAGTTCCCTTCATTACCATATCATTAGGAATCTTCAATTCAAGAGATTCTACTATAGATTCTAAACCGTTTTTCACAGTTTTAAAGATTCCCTTTTTTATTTCAGCCTTCTCTTGTTTTGGAGCGAGCGTACGCATACCGAGTGAAATACTACGGTGCTCCTGTTCAATTTGATAAATTTGAGGGAATGTTGACATTAAACTCATTTCATCAATATCCCCTGCATAAATACCAGATAATAATGGCTCAATTAAATTTTCAACGACTTCATTTCCAAGACGGTGCCTGAAAAACTGCCCGAGCGATTGGTCAGATACTGGCTTTGATCTAGGCATTAACAGATCAAAACCAGCTCTTAGTTTACCAATTGGGGAGAACAAGCCGGAAAATAGAAACGGCTTAATTTGCGTTGGAATTCCCATCATTGAACCGCTCGGCATTTTATGTAACCGATTGTTTACAAGAACGAACGATTGACCGGCCTTATTATTTACAAGTTCAGCATCAAGTCCTAATTCTTTCACTAACTTAGCTGCGCTCTCTTTTCTTGCTAAGAAAGAATCAGGGCCACGTTCAATTGTAAATCCATCTTTTTGAACGGTTTGAATTTTCCCGCCAAGTTTACCCGATGCTTCTATAAGTAATGTATCGATCGGCAAGTTTTTTTCATGATTATTTTTTTGTAAGTTATACATTGCTGTTAATCCGGTGATGCCACCGCCGACGATCACAACTTTTTTCCTCAAGCAGGCTCTCCCCCTTTCTTCTTACAATACAGATTCTTTTTTCTTTAATACCACATCTGCTAAACAGTCGATAAATGCAGATGTTGCGTTTGGCATTTCTGGACGATAATATTTCGCGCCAATTTCATCCGTTACAACTTTACACTCAAAGTCATTGTCATATAAAACTTCTAAATGTTCTGCAACAAATCCAACTGGTGCATATACGAATGAACTGTAGCCGTACTTTTCATTTAGTTCTCTCGTTAAATCTTGTACATCTGGACCAATCCAAGGATCTGGTGTATTTCCGGCACTTTGCCAGCCAACTGCATAATTTGCTACTTCAGCACCGCGTGCAATATAGTCAGCTGTTTCATTTAATTGATCTGGATATGGATCGCCGAGTGCGATAATTTTCTCTGGTAAGCTATGAGCAGATACGATTAACACAGCTTTTTCACGTTCTGCTTCTGACATACCGTTATATATACCTTTCACTGCATCAACCCAATACTGAATAAATTTCGGTTCTTTATACCAGCTATCGATGCCGTGAATTGTTAAGTTTCCAAGTTTTTCTGCTTCTTCTTGCGCTCGTCCTACATACGACTTCACGCTAAAAGTAGAATAGTGAGGGGCAAGAACGAGTGCAATTGCATCTTCTATTCCATCCTTATGCATAGCTTGTACTGCATCTTCAATGAACGGTTCAATATGTTTTAAACCAAGATACATGCAGTACTCTACTTCATTTTGCATTTCATTTAAACGCGTCTCTAACTTTTTAGCTTGCTCTAATGTAATAGTAGCTAAAGGAGAAATACCACCAATTGCACGGTAACGCTCTGTTAAATCTTCTAGCATTTCAGGACTTGGCTTTCTTCCTCTGCGAATATGTGTATAGTAACGTTCAATATCTTCTTCTTTATATGGCGTTCCGTATGCCATTACAAGCAAACCAATTTTCTTTTTCATACAGACAATCTCCTTTACTTCGCTAACTGTTCTTTAGAGTACTCATGAATAAATGTAGTTAAGCGTTTTAATATATCTGGATTTACTTCTGGGAATACACCGTGACCTAAGTTAAAGATATAACCTGGCTCTTTCATCCCTTGATCTAAAATACCTTTTACATGTTCTTCAATAACAGGCCAAGGTGCTAATAAGAATGAAGGATCCATATTTCCTTGTACCGCCTTATGAACACCACGTGCGCGTGCTTCTTCAATCGGTAAGCGCCAATCTAAACCTACTACATCAAGCGGTAAGTCGTGCCATTCATTCACTAAATGTGCAGCACCTACGCCGTGCATAATCATTGGAACACCCATCGGGCGAACTTCTGCAAAAATACGCTCCATCGCTGGTTTAATAAATATACGGTAATCCGCTACATTTACTGCTCCAACCCAAGAATCGAAAATTTGAACCGCTTTTGCTCCTGCATTAATTTGCGCTTTTAAATATGTAATAACCATATCTGCAAGCTTATCCATTAAAGCGAACCAAGCTTTCGGCTCTGCATACATAAACGCTTTCGTATTATGATAGTTACGAGAAGGACCGCCTTCAATCATATAGCTCGCTAACGTAAATGGAGCTCCTGAAAAACCGATTAACGGTACATCTAACATTTCTGTCGTTAATAAACGAATTGTATCTAGTATGTAAGGTACGTCATCTTCTGGATTGATTTCCCCTAATTTTTCTACGTCTTGTAAAGAACGGATTGGATTATCGATAACTGGACCAATGCCAGATTTAATTTCCACATCAACACCAATTGCAGGTAGTGGTGACATAATATCTTTATAAAGAATTGCTGCGTCTACGTTATATTGATCAACTGGCAACTTTGTAACGTAAGCGCACAACTCTGGATTATGTGTAATTTCAAATAAAGAATATTTCTCTTTTATCTTTCTATATTCCGGCTGTGAACGACCTGCTTGACGCATATACCATGCTGGTACATACTCTGTACGTTCCCCCCTACATGCTTTTAAAAATGTCTCATTTATAGTTCTTACCAAGACCCTAGCTCCCTTCCTTACCAATGCTTTTTCTTTAAATATGCTCTATTCCGATATTTATCTTTTTTTACTATACAGCTTGTAAAAACAAAATGCATAACATTATGTACGTTGTTCATTAAATTGACACAAACATTCGTAAAACCGCTTACTATTTTCACAACATTCTTATTATAACACAGAGAAAAACTATGGTTTAGCTACTTTTGACTTTTCTCCCTCGCGGTTCGTTTGTGTGTTATATGGTACAACGTAAAAACTTGGTTTTGAGAATATATTTATAAACTTTTCCTCATATTTCCCTGTTCCTTTTACTGTTCCAACGTGAGTATGCATTCCTTTTTCAACTTTATAAATCCGGTACATAATTCGCTCATCAGGAAGCGGCGTCCAGCTTAGTTTCATTGCAAATAAACCGAAAGGACTAAATGCTAGTTTTGCTTCCACGTTTTGAATCTTATCTAAACGAATTGGCAGTCCAATTGTTTCAACACCTTTTGGCCTATGAAAACTCGCTTTATCTTGTATATTTGCTTTCGTTAAAATCTTTTTAAATAACATCGTTGCAGATGCATTTCCATCTTGTAATTGATGCTCTTTATCGGTGCGGTCATAGCCAATCCAAACTGCACCTACTAAATTCGGTGTATATCCAACGAACCACATATCGCGCGCACCATGGTCATCATTCGGCAGTGAAGTTGTGCCTGTTTTTCCAGCTAAAGCTCCATTATATACGCCAGCTTTCGCCGTACCTTCTTTCACAACTCCTTCAAGCATCTTTGTCATATACCATGCCGTTTGCTTCGAAAAGACTTTCGTTTCAGCTTTTGATGATTCTCCAATGACTGCCCCGTGTCTATTTAACACTTTATCAATAACGTGCGGTTCGATAATATTCCCGTTTGCTAAAAAAGATCGGTACATTTTGACAAGATCAAATGGAGAAACACCGTTTTTAAGCCCGCCAAGTGCTGTGCTTAAACCTGAGTCCGCAATATGAACATTCCCTTTCTCTAAATATTGCTTTCCCTCATCTACCCCTAATTCATTTAATAAAGATACAGCTGGCACGTTTGCTGATTCTAATACCGCATCGTACATCGTCATCTCTTGCGTATACTCATGATTATAATTTCGAGGTTCATAACCTTCAAACGAACTTTTTTCATTCGTTAATAAAGAATATGGATTATATTTCTTCGTCTCGAGTGCTGGTCCATATACGATAAGTGGTTTTAAAACAGAACCAGGCTGCCGCTTTGCAAAAACACGATTAAGCCCTCTCGGAACATATTCTCTTCCGCCAATCGCGGCTTTAATTCCACCAGTCTGGTTATCCATTAATAAAAATGCACCTTGTGCCCCGTTTTCTTTACCAGGGAAATTTCTCGCATCTTGAAACTGGTTATATGCCACCTTTTGAACTTTTTCATCCATCGGTACGACAAATGTATATCCTCCGCGTAGTACTTCTTGATGCGATAAACCATATAAACGAGCTGCTTCATCTATAACCATATCGATATACGGCATATATGCGAGTTCACGTTCATCTGCATTTTTATAAAGAGCGATTGTTTTCCCTTGGTAACGAACACTATCTTCCGCTGTTAAATAGCCTTGTTTATGCATAAGTGACAAAACAAGATCACGGCGCTCTTTACTCTTCTCAGGAGAGAAGTAAGGTGAATAGCCATTTGGCGCTTTCGGGAGCCCTGCAAGCATCGCCCCCTCTTCCACTGTTAAATCCTCTACATTTTTATTAAAATACAATTTAGCCGCCGCTTGAATTCCATATGCCCCGTGGCCAAAATAAATATGGTTCATATACATTTCAAGAATTTGCTGCTTCGTATATTTTTGCTCTAATTGAAGAGAAATTGCGACCTCTTTCAATTTACGCGTAAATGTTTTTTCGCGAGTTAAAAAGACATTTTTAGCTAGTTGCTGCGTAATCGTACTACCGCCTTCTACCTTCTCTCCAGCTAACGCGTCTTTATAAAGCGCCCGAAATATAGAAGGATAATCAATTCCTTGATGCTCATAAAAACGAGAATCTTCCACCGCAATAAATGCTTGCTGCACATACTTTGGAATTTCTTCGATCGGCACGAGCTCTCTATTTTCTACATATAACTTCGTAATTTCTTTTCCTTTCTGGTCAACGATACGTGATGAAGAGTGGAAAACAAGCTGCTTTTCATCCATCATATAGCCACCAGTTAATACAATAAGTTTATAGAGTACAATCGCTACTACAAACGTTGCTACCCCGCCTAATAAAGTCCACTTTGCTTTCTTCATACATCGGCCTTCTTTCCAAATGATGGTACATTTATTATTTGAAAAAGGAGTATCTTTATGTATATAATCTTCGAAGTTTTTCACAAGAGTTGATATAATAGAGACAAACTATAAAGGGGGCATTAAAATGAAGGCTATTATTTCATACGAAACACCTCTAGAACAAGCACATTTCACTGCAAAAAATAACGAAAAAGATATGTTTTATAAAGAAAATACTGAAGAATCTGTAGAATCTGCACTTCAGTATGACGTATTAGACGCTGTTGGAGAATTTAAAGGACAACCTGGCTACATCGTTTGTAACAACATTTCGGTAACAGACGAAGGTCGCCCTGTATTTGAAAACCGCTTTAAAAACCGAGCAGGTCTTATCGAAAACGAACCAGGCTTCCAAGCAATCCGCGTTCTTCGCCCATTAAGTAATGATACATACGTCATTTTAACGATGTGGGAAACAGAGCAAAACTTTAAAGACTGGACAGAATCACGTTCATTCGAAAACGCTCATAAAAAACGTCCTGCACAAGCAGAGGGACAAGCTCAGGCTCAGGCGCATCCACATGCAGAGCAGCAAAAAAGCATTTTCTCTCGTCCTTCGTTCGTGACTACTTTTGATGTGTTAGTTTAGGTTTCTTGTGGTTCCTCCAGGGCTACGGTACATGAAATTATATCAGCGATTTTTCGAATATATCGACTTATCGACAAATGACGACACAAAAAAGGAAACACCATTACACACTGGTGTTTCCTTTTTCTTTGTACCAATTATATATACAAAGCGAATCTTCTTTACGCATATGCTTCACTTCATAACCGCGCCCAGCTACCGCTACAGGAGTAGTACATAATTCATCTTTCCTTTGAAAATACGATTGATTATAGCGCCCACTGCTTGAACATGTCTTCGTCGCATCATTCCTGTATATTTCGCAAAATCACGGTACACGACCGTTAGTTGATTTTCTCTTATTGCATAGCCGCCACTTTTATATCTAGCATACGCAAGTAACGAAAACACGATAAATAACGGTAAAAGAACAAATAAAGCGATATATTGTTTAAAATATATACTCACGCCGACAATTGGAACCGCGAGCATGATACTTATTAACCAGCCTATAATGAAATAACGACGCAACGCTGTTTTTGGTAAGTGAACGATCTCCTCTTCGATTTCATAAGGTAACTCTAAATATGTGAGCAGGTGCTGTACATCTTTTTTCTTCATAAAAGGATGCAGCATCACTTCGTTACTTGCTGCTCCAATACTTTGAATTGCTTCCACTTCAACAGCACAATAACCAAATGGTTGGCGAAAAATACCTTCTTTCACAGTAATCGCTTGAATGCGGTGCAATTTTAAGACAAACTCTTTCTTTTCAAATAACCCTTGAACGATACAAATCTCTTCCCCTTTTCGCTCAATTTTAAAGTTTGCATATTTTAACACATATCCCGCCGTAGAAACAATCCATGAAATTGCCATTAAAATTACTGCAATTACAATTAGTTTATAGACACCATTCCCCATCACATACACTTCTATTTTATTTGTGAACCTTTCCGGAAGAACAAAATTAAACTTTGTGTAAAGAAGTACTAGTCCAGAAAACACTAGTCCCAACCGACCAGATGTAATCGCTGCTGCTAAAACTTCTTTCGATGTTAACTGATAAACCGTCTTGCTTTCTTCCTCTTCTATTTCTTCATTTACAGTAACTTCTTTCTTATGTAATAAAGAGATTAAATGTTTTGCCTCGTCTTCTTTAATACCAGCTAACATCACTTCTGGCTCACTACCGCCGCCCGCTACTTCTATGTTTAACTTCGTCAGCCCAAGTAATTGATAAATAACGTTAGAAGACGTACTAATATTTTGCACACGGTCTTTATTTAAATAACTTTCCTTCTTCACAAAAACACCGTGTTTTATATGTAAAATATTATTCTCAATCCAGTACACTTTGAAATACCATTTGATTGCTGAAAAAATAGCCATAATGAATAAAACAAACAAAAGGAAAAGATAAAATAAATACCAAGGTTCCACTTGTTCGTCAGGTTTAAATAAAACAAGAATAATAAGTGGCAACAAACTCGCAACCCTAATACCTAATAAAATCGTAATCGGATGTTGCCTCTTATACATCCTCATCACTCACTTTCGCAAGTTCTCCAATTTGTCTTTTCAATTGTTCTGCTTCTTCTTTCGTTAAACCAGGAATACTATGAGAAGTTGCCGCTGTTGAAATATGTAATTCTGCTAAATTATACTTTCTCATAATCGGTCCTTGTTCAATCGTAACGTGCTGTACACGGATCATCGGAATAAGTACGCGCTTAACAACAAACATTCCCTTTTGAATCTCAATCTCTTCTTCATTTAATCTGTAACTATAATAACGCTGACGTAAATTTGGAAACACGAAATAATCGAGTGGTATGTATATAATGGCTCCTGTTACTAACAGCCCAAACAACCAGCCCCACCAATGAAAATTAATCATAAAAAAGAAATAGGCAATTACGACTGCTAGTATAACTGCTGCTCCAATTAAAGCGTGAATTCTCCACACTTTCAGCATATTAGAATGAATCTCTTTTTCTAACGGCTGCATCTCATCACTCCAATTATATGAATTTATTACTTATATATTAGTTGTTATATACAGTTTTGTAAAATTATAGTTCCTTACATCGTGTCGAGCATTTCTTTAAAATTCCCTTCATTAATTGAATACACCTGAAACTGAATATAATCTAGTTCATTCGTATTAGGACGAGCATATGGCAAAATGTTAAATTTAGAAGCAGATCTCCCTAACATATCTGTAACCATAAGAGCAACATCTATATACTCAAAATCTATACGGAATGCTACCGCTTCTCCCGTAAATTCATAATCTTTAATCGCGTCATAAGACTTATTCGCACTTATAAGCGTCACTTTTAGTAGTTGGTTTAAATTTTCTGGTTTGAAATTAATCATAGACATAACTCCTTTTCTTAATAAAACACTATGAAAACAGTGTAATCTTTTACTTTCATAGCTTCACACATTCATTATATTAAAAATAAAGCTAGTTTTTTATAATTTTTTTGATATAATTACATACGGGAAACGGGAAGACATTTATCTTCCCTTGTGTTTTTATTTGCATCTAGTACTTTTGCTAGATGCTTTTTTTATGCCAAATAATATAAAAAAGGTATCCTCAAATACTTTGAGGATACCTTTTCACTTTCATTATCTCTGTTTTTTTCTACCTAATGCAAGTAAGCCAAAACTCATCATTACAAGAAGTGCTCCCATATATGGTTCCACAGGCATTTTCTGCCCTGTCTTCGGTAATTCTTTTCCAGGTTTCTCTGGATTCGTTGTTCCAGGCTTCTCTGGATTCGTTGTTCCAGGTTTCTCTGGATTCGTTGTTCCAGGTTTTTCTGGATTTGTTGTTTCAGGCTTCTCTGGATTCGTTGTTCCAGGTTTTTCTGGATCTGTTGTTTCAGGCTTCTCTGGATTCGTTGTTCCAGGTTTTTCTGGATCTGTTGTTTCAGGCTTCTCTGGATCTGTTGTTCCAGGTTTTTCTGGATCTGGTGGTGCTAAATGACTCAATTTGTTTAATACTTCTAATTGAACTGAAATTATCATCCCTTTTGTAATTTCAAATGGAATTGGATTAGTTAATTTTTCATATCCTTTTGGTGCTTCTACTTCTACTAGTGTGTAGTTACCTACAGATAGATCTGAGACTTTTGCTTTTCCATCTTTATCTGTTGTTACTTTCGCTACTACTTTTCCTTTTTCATCATGAACTTCAAACACAGCTCCTGATAATACTTTCTTGCTTTCAGCAGCCATTTTTGTAATTTCCACTGAACCTTTGTCTAACTGTTCATTCTCTACTTTCAATGATAAGACTTCCGTCATACCTTTTTTAATTTCAAATGATACTGGTTCTGTTAACTTCTTGTATCCTGGTAAGCTTTTCGTCTCTACTAATTTGTACTTACCTACTGATAAATCAGTAATTTTCGCTTTTCCTTCTTTATCTGTTGTTACTTCTGTTACTACTTTACCTTGCTCATCTTGCACTTCAAAGACTACGCCTGCTAATGCTTTTTGGCTCTCTTTATCTACTTTTGTAATTTCTACTGAACCTTTGTCTAACTGCTCATTCTCTACTTTCAATGATAGGACCTTCGTCATACCTTTTTTAATTTCAAATGATACTGGTTCTGTTAGCTTTTTGTAACCTGGTAAGCTTTCTACCTCTACTAATTTGTAACTTCCTACAGATAGATCTGAAACGTTTACTTTTCCTTCTTTATCTGTCGTTACTTTTGCTACTACTTTGCCCTTTTCGTCTTGCACTTCGAAGACTACGCCTTCTAATGCTTTCTGGCTATCTTTATCCACTTTTGTGATTTCCACTGATCCTTTGTCTAACATTTCGTTTTCTACTGTTAAAGCAAGAGATTTTGTCATGCCTTTTTCAACTTGGAAAGTAATCGGATTTACTAATTGTTTATATCCTTTTGGTGCTTTTACTTCTACCAACTTGTATGTGCCAACTGATAAATTAGTAACCTTTGCTTGTCCTTTTTTATCTGTCGTTATTTTAGCAACTACTTGTCCTGCTTCGTCTTGAATCTCAAATACTGCATCAGCTAAAGCATCTTTCGTTTCTTTGTCTATTTTTGTAATTTCTACATTTCCTGTATCCACTAATTCATTTTCGACAGTTAATTGTAATGCTGTAACTCTACCTTTTTCAATTTCGAATAAAATTGGTTTTTCTAGTGGTTTGTATCCGGCTGGTGTTTCTACCTCCACCAACTCATACTTTCCAATAGATAAATCTGAAACGTTTGCTTTTCCTTCTTTATCCGTTTTTACTTTAGCAACTACTTTCCCTTTTGAATCACGTACTTCAAACGCAACACCTTCTAATGGTGCTTTACTATCTTTATCTATTTTTGTGATTTCTACATTCCCTGTATCTACCATTTCATTTTCTACAGTGAACGCTAGAGATTTTGTCATACCTTTTTTAATTTCAAATGGTACAGGCTTTTCTAATTTTTTGTATCCTGGTAAGCTTTCTACCTCTACTAGCTTATATTTTCCTACTGATAAATTTGAAACGTTTGCTTTTCCATCTTTATCTGTTGTTACTTTTGTTACTACTTTATCTTTTTCATCTTGCACTTCGAATGTTACGCCTGCCAATGCCGCGCCACTTTCTTTGTCCACTTTTGTAATTTCTACTGAACCTTTATCTAACAGTTCATTCTCTACTTTCAATGATAAAACTTTCGTCATACCTTTTTTGATTTCGAATGATACTGGTTCTGTTAATTTTTTGTAACCTGGTAAGCTTTCTTTCTCTACTAATTTGTACTTTCCTACTGATAAATCAGCGATGTTTGCTTTACCTTTTTTATCTGTTTTTACTTCTGTTACTACTTTGCCTTGCTCATCTTGCACTTCGAAGACTACGCCTTCTAATGCTTTCTGGCTCTCTTTATCTACTTTTGTAATTTCTACTGATCCTTTGTCTAACTGCTCATTCTCTACTTTTATTGATAAGACTTCTGTCATACCTTTTTTAATTTCGAATGATACTGGTTCTGTTAGTTTTTTATAGCCTGGTAAGCTTTCTTTCTCTACTAGTTTGTACTTTCCTACGGATAAGTCTGATATTTTTGCTTTTCCATCTTTATCTGTCTTTACTTCTGTTACTACTTTGCCTTGCTCATCTTGCACTTCGAAGACTACGCCCGCTAATACTTTTTGACTGTCTTTATCTACTTTTGTAATTTCTACTGATCCTTTATCTAGCAGTTCGTTCTCTACTTTTAATGATAGGACTGTCGTCATACCTTTTGTAATCTCAAATGATACTGGTTCTGTTAGTTTCTTGTAACCTGGTAAGCTTTTCGTCTCTACTAATTTGTACTTTCCTACTGATAGATCTGAAACGTTTGCTTTTCCATCTTTATCCGTTGTTACTTTTCTTACTACTTCACTTTTCTCATTTTGGACTTCAAATTCGACACCCGCTAATACTGCACCGTTTTCTTTGTCCACTTTTGTAATTTCTACATTACCCTTGTCTACCATCGTATTTTCTACTTTTATTGGGAATATGCCGTCCCCTGTTACATTTACTTCGAACTCTTTTTCTTTTAATTGGTATCCTTCAGGCGCTTTCGTTTCTTTTAAAATATATTTTCCTGGTGCTAACGGTTTAGAGATTGCCTTACCATCTTTATCTGTAACAATATGTTCAACTACTACACCGTCTTTTACTATATCAAACTCTGCATTTGCTAATGGTTTTTCACCATTTTCCGAATCAATTTTCTTTAATTCAATTTGACCCTTTTGCATAGTATTTTTAATTTCAATTGTTTTTGTTTCTCCAGCTTGAAGTGTAACTTCTAATGGACTTTTTAATTTTTGATATCCTTCTGGTGCTACTGTTTCATAAACTTTATACGTCCCAGGAGCTAAAGTTTGAGGTACCGAAAAACCGTTTTCGTCCGTTTTCAGTACTGCAACAACCTTATCCGCACTATTTCGAACTTCAAATTCTGCACCTGTTAACCCTTTATTCGGATTCTCAGCATCTATTTTATGAATAGCTACTGTACCGTCTTTTGGAGGTTCAGGCGGCGTGACCGTTACTTCATTCGATGTTAATTTATTATCATCATAATGTAACTCTGCTTTATTAGGAATCTTCTTATCTACATAAGAAGATAAGTCTGCATCAGCTTTAATTTTCGCCTTAATATTCAAGTTAATTATCTGGTCTTCATATGACTTATAGTCAAAACTCTCACCGAACGTAAATGTTACTTCACTTTTTTGTTTATCTATCGTTAGTGTTCCTTTAGAAGTAATATCTTGGCCATTTTGATCATATACTTTTGCCTCTAATACTTCTAAAACATCTTCTAAATCATCACTAATTACCATTGATGTATACTTAGGCGGATCTTTCGGTATATGCGTACCAACTTGGTATTGAATAGGTTGATCCATTTGTGTTAACTGCTGATTCTCTACAAGCTTACCATTCTCATCAACTATATTCTTTTCAATGCTAGGTGGATTATCGTCACCTGAACCGGTTCCTCCCCCACCACTTACGAATACTTGTCCTACTTTTTCTTCAGTTTTAATATTTTTGCCTTCTAATTTCACTGTATTTTTATGAGGTTTTGCAGCAGGATTTGTAATCTTTGTTTTATATCTTAAAATATAACCTTTTGAACTGTCTGGGAATTCAATTGTAAATCCAGTCTTCGTTGCATTGATTTTAATTTTAGATAAATCTGCTGGTTTAATATTTGTTGGTGCATAACCATCTTCAAATACAGCCTCTTCTAATACTACGCTGTCTGTAATTAACTCGTGCCCAGGTCCTAATGTGTCTGTTAATTTAAGATCTTGCATTTCAGTTCCAGTTGCATTTACATATACAAGCCAATCAGCAATGGACGGATCTTCTTGATTATAAGAACCCCATTTCAATAGATTATCTGTATTGGGCTGTGGCTTCGGTCTCTCTGTCGTATTACTTACATTTACTTCTTTATTTACGATTTGACCATCAACGTTAAATTCTAATGGAATTTCTTTCACACCATCATATGCTTCTAGACCAAAGTAGAATTCTACAAATAAAGAACCTTTAACGTTATTCTTTCCTTCTACATAATCACCCATAGTACACGTTAATAGACCCTTTTTCATCTCACATGTACCAACTGTTTTTCCTTCAGCATCTTTTAAAGGAAAACTCATATTCATAAGGTCTTTTCTAAATTCTTTTGGCATATCAATTGTGAATTGATCTCCAGCTTTTATTTGCTCTTTAGCTGACCACTTCACTTCTACTTTCATACCGTCTGAGGCCTGATATGGTTCAGATGTTGTGCCATCAGTACGGGAAATATTAATCTCGTCCACTGGATTTTTTATCACAGCGGCTTGAATAACTGGAGCCCATACATTCAGCACTGAAAATAATACTAGAAAAACTAATGAAACCATTGAAATGTGCCTTTTAGTACTTTTCTTTTGCATAATTTCCTCCTGATTTTTTATATTTATATAACAAAAAAAGACCGTCCGGTTGCATCAAAAATGTGCAACCAGACGATCTTAGTAACCAATAAATATTACCGTAGACTCTAAGCTTTGCGGCCTATCCTTTCGAATAGTGTGCTAAAAATATTTTTTATTCTTTTTTTGTTTCATTTTCCTCTTAAACCAAATATTACTATACCGTCTAGACGGTTATAATTCAACACCCTATAAAATTGTTCTATTATTCTAATAAAAAAATAATTCACCCTCGGATTAAATAGCCAACGGTGAATTATTTTATATTATATAGTTTGTATATTCTATTTATAAGAAGATTTAACAAGAGCTCGAATCACTTTTTCTCTTAATTCGGAGCTTAGTCTTCCAACCCCTAAACATTCCGAATACCATAACCCATCTGCTGCTAATCTAATAATTGTTGCACAAACTGAATCCATTTCATCATTTTCTATATTATTTTGCAGTTGCTGAAATGATTGTTGTAACGGTTCAAGTAGTTCAGGTTTTAGCATTAATGCTGCCATCATACTACTAGACAACTCTTCTGTTCTTCTCTCATTACTTAATCTTTCCTCTACAAAAGAGCGTACCCATCTGCCTTTCCTCTCTGGGTCTTCCTCTACTTTATTGTGAATAGCCCCCTCATAATCCGCTACGCCTTTAAGTATCATACCTTCTATTAAAGCTTCTTTATTTGAAAAATGATACAACAGTCCACCTTTACTTACACCCGCTTCTTTTGCTACTGCTTCTAAAGTTAACTTAGCTACGCCTTTAAATTGAACAATTTGAGAAGCGGCGGCTAAAATTTTTTGCCGTGTTATGCTTGTACTCATTCCTTTTTAAAACCCCATTTCTACTAAAATTATATAAATACGTATCTTATTTTTAATATTGTTGAGGACTACTAAGTATTTTCTTTATACAACAAAGGCTTCACTACCTTTAAATTGTTAGTTGCTTCTTCTATTAAAAATTTCCATATCACAATATGATAACATCAAATACACAACGTTGACTATACATCTATACTTTTATATTCATTCCTAATATATCCATGAATAGGATTTACTAGTTTAGCTTTTCCTATTATTTTATCATCTTTATTGATTTTCCTTATTAGACAACTGTAATTCTTTCAGTACTAAATAAAAAATGTTATTCCTCCTGTTGAATGGAGTAATAACATTTTTTATTTATAAACTGCTTAACAAATTTGCTTCCAACTAACATCCTTCACATCTTCACTAGTTGGCTTTCTAACTAATCCCACACAACATTCCTCGCAAGCGCCAAACGCAATAAAATTTTTCTGCGCTTGTCTTAACGAAACTTCATTTGCTCCGCCTTCAAAGTCAGGATCGTTAAATTGAACCTCATCATCTTCCCAATAACATATGTTACAAATTTCATATGTACCTGGTGGTTCTTCTTCTAATGTTTTATCCCGCATTAACGGGCAGTAAAACTCCCACCTCAAAATTCAGCTAGAACAAAGGAGTTAGGCGGAAGATCAACTGCCCATAAATGCCCGATTGGTTCAACTAATAATCAGTGGGGAATGAACAAAATCCCCACTGATTAAAGTTTCACTTTATATCCGCAACATGGACATGTATATTTCATTTTGTCACTCCATTATTCATTTGTTTTCCCCATATATTCCGACTCACAAAGAATGTTACAGCGCAAATCATAGTTATCCCCATGAAATACATCATTTGAAGAGTACGAACTTCTTCATATGCAGCTGGAACTCCTACCATTACAGACAAAAAGATAAAAACAATACTAAAAGCTAAAAGTAGATATAATAATAAAGATATAATATAGCTTAGTTTAAATCGTAAAATGATACCTCTAAACAATAGCTCACCAAGAAGACATCCACCTAAAATAATAGGTACTCCGAAATACAATGTAAGGACTCCCATTTGCGCGGTAGATTGAATTACCTTTCCAAGTATGGTCGGCGAAGTCATCTCATTCATTTTTCCCATCCTATCATATAAATCAAGTACCGTTACTGAAATAAAGAAACTTAATATAGAAAATGAATACGGAATTAAAAATTTGCTCACTCTCATTCACCTCACTTTTTCCTTTACATATATTATTCATTATTTTCTATCATTTTTACATAAAAAAATAACCCTCTATGATAAAACATAGAGGGAAGAATTTCTATATAAAAACCTATACCTCATCCTGAAGTGAACCCCGAAAACAGAACACATATCAAAACACCTAAACCATCTGTTCCCTATATTCTTTAGGGGATACGTGGTTTAGGTGTTTTGTTAGAAGGTAGTACCTTCTTTTTTATAATATTCTTTTGAAATCTCTTCATAAAATGCTGCCGATGTCGCGTAGAAATAAGGCGCTAACCATAAGAAACCGATTCCTAAGGTAAGAATACTTAAAATGAACCAGCCAAGGAAACTTAAGCATAGTAAAAAGTAATCCATTTTATGTCCATTCATCATATGGCGACTTTCGGTAATTGCTTGATTCGCTGTGTATTCTGGATAATCATTCAAAATAAAATACGTCATAGAATAAGAAAATGATTTAATAATACCCGGAATAATAAGAAGTAATGTCCATAGCATCAAGTATACATACATTAGTAAATATGTTAAAAACGACTTCATAAGCTTACTTCCATCGCTAAACCATCTAAATAAATGACCAATGCGAGCACTAGTCCCACGGATTGCATTTAAAACAAGATAATAGGCGCCTATTGTTAACGGACCGATAACAAGCATTGCAATAATACTTACTGTAAGCGAATCACTTGCTTCTTCCCAACCCCAAAACATCGAGAAAACACCTGTAATTAGAAGTTCAACAGCTCCAATAAGGATTCCAAGTAATAAGGTTGCCCCTACCGCTAATCCCCATTTTCCTTTTAATGCATCAAGTGCTTCTCTTTTCAACTGACTTATCATATACAACCTCCTAATACTATTTCTATTTTAGTATACCATTTATATCAAAAATTCCACGAATTTCCCTGAAATAGAAGTCTACAACCTTTTTTCTGATACGTATTGAGAAATGTGAGCTGTATTTGCACCCACATATAAATTACACTAAAGAAAACCTAGTCCAATTGCAAACTACTCATTTCTCTATAACAAAAAAGCCTGCCCTTCATACTAGGCAAGCCTTTTCAAATTAATTCTCACTTATTCTCTTCTTATACCAATCCTGCATTCTCTCCGCATCTTCTACTCTCGTATGCTCTAGTTTATAATTCGATGATGCACTAGAAAACGTATACGTACATAAATCCGCCCGGCGCTGGAAATATGATTGTGCTTTTTCAATTGATTGGACGTGTCTTCTTCTTACAAGTCCTGTATGTTTCCCAATACTGCGGTAAACAAGTGTAATTTGTTCTCCGTTTACACCGTAACCATTTGTTTTAAATGTTGCATATCCAAGTGTAAAGATGAGGATAGCAAGCGGTAATACAGCCCACATGATGAAATACTTTTCAAAGTATATACTTATTCCTGTAAGCGGGATTGCTAGCATAGCAAAGAAAATAAAACTATCTATTAAGTAGCGGCGTAGTGCCGCTTTTGGTAATGTTGTAATGTTCGTATTCAGTTCATATGGTAATTGTAAATGTACAAGTAAATCTTGCACACGATCCTTTCGAATAATCGGATGCAGTGTAACTTTGTCCTTCTCTTCTCCCATTCCCTTACTTTGAATGACTTCTACTTGTACAGCACAATAACCGAACATCTGACGTAAAATACCTTCTTTTATCGTAATCCCTTGAATACGGTGTAACTTTAGTACAAGCTCTTTCCTTTCAAGCAAACCTTGAGAAATACGCACTTCATCATTTTTTCGATTTACTGTGAAATTCCCATGTTTTAATGCATAACCAATCGTGGATACAATCCACGAAATGACGAGTAAAATAGCTGCCATGTAAATCCACCCATATACATCATGGTCCATAACATAAGACTCTACCCTGTTTTTAATCCATTTCGGAATGTACTCATCTACTTGATGGTAAACGAAAAATATTAAAGAGAATAGTAATCCAAATTGACCAGATGTAATAGACGCTAATAAAATTTCTTTCCAAGTTAACTTGTATTCTGTCGCTTGTTTTTCCTCTGTAATGATTTCTTTTTTTACTGCATGTTCTGCTTCTTCATCTAACGCTTCTTCTGCTTTCACTTCTGGAGTTGGCTCATTTAGTAAGGAAATAAGCTCCTTCGCCTCATCTTCCGTAATACCAGCTAAGCTCACTTCTGCATCATCGCCTCCGCCAGCTGTTTCGATTTGAATTTTCTTTAAACCGAGCATTTGATATAACACGTTAGAACTTGTATTAATCGTTTGAACACGTTCTTTATTTAAGTAGCTCTCCTTCTTCACAAAGAGCCCCTGTTTAACATGTAATACGTTATTTTCAACCCAATATGTTGTGTAATACCATTTTTCAAACGCTGAAAAAACGGTGAGTAAACCGAATCCAGCGGGAATTAAATACCAAAATGGAAACTTTCCATTTAAACTAAACATAAAAATAAGTAATGGGATAAAATCTGTTATTTTTAATTCTAATAACATCGTGATTGGATGTTGTCTCTTATACATCCTCATCACTCACTTTCGCTAATTCTGCGATTCTCGTTTTTAACATTTCTGCTTCATACATCGTTAAGCCTGGAATGCTGTGAGAAGTTGCCGCTGTCGAAATATGTAATTCTGCTAATCCATGTTTTCTCATAATTGGCCCTTGTTCAATCGTTACGTGCTGTACACGAATCATTGGAACTAATACGCGTTTTACGACAAAAAGACCGTGCTGAATTTCAAGTTCTTCTTCATTTAGTTGGTAGCTGTAATAACGCTGACGTAGTTTCGGGAATACGAAGTACTCAAATGGTGCTAGTGCAACGGTTAACCCGATCAGTACATACAGAATCCACGCCCACCAGTCAAACTTTATCATGAGGAAAAGGTAAGCTAAAATGACGAGAATACCGATTCCTTCTTCAATTACAGCACGAACTTTCCACACCTTGACCATGTCAGGATGAATTTCATTTTTCAATGGATCCATGTAACCACTCCAAATCTAGTAATCTAATATATGAATACTTCCAATCTATATTTTACATAACTTTACATAAAATTGAAATTTTATTTTTTCTCCTCTTTCTTCTCAGGAATAAAATATCCGAACCAAATTAGCCAAACGAAACCGATTAATGCAAACCAACCTTTATCCGCTTGAAAAGCTTCCATCATACCTGGAATTTTATAAACTCCTACAAATCCAAGAAACCCGAGCCACCAGTTTTTTTGCATTTTCACCTTTATCCCCCCTTCATTACGTTTTTCACATTTCGAATCCAAATTTCTTTATACTTTAACTGGAATCCTATTAATATGTAATTACTCATATTATCAATAACGAGCGCTAACGTATGCGCGTTTTCTTCTGTTGCATGTTGTGACACAACACCAAGTCTCGCACCTTGCTTTAATAAATCGTGGAATCCATTTAAGAAATCTTCTTGTATTTCAAATAAGCGTTTCTGATACTTTTCATTTCGCGTCGCAGTTACGATGAATTCATTTATAACGCGTAATATGCCTTCTTGACCTCTATACTCGGACAACATATGTAAACCATCTGCAATTAACTTTTCTGCAAAGTTTTCTTTCGTATATTGTTCTTTATCGAAGTAATTGACGAAATAATATCCAGAAAATATTTCTTCAAATAAAAAGTCAACTAGAGCTTCTTTAGACGGAAAATGATAATAAATAGCGGGCTTTGATATGCCTACTTCTTTCGCAATCATGGAAAGACTCATCTTCTCAATGCCATGCTCTGCCATTAGTTTAAATGATGCATCTACAATGTGCTGCGATGTTTGTAAATTTTTTGTCATACTGTACCTCTTCTTTTTTTACTTACCGGTCGGTAAGTAAATTGTAAAATGAAAAGGAATGATTTGCAAGTTAATTAGAGTTTTAAAAGGAACTTCTTGATGAACCTAGAAAAATATAAAGTAAAAATAATGTATAACGATAAGGAGGATTTTCATATGAGATCTGGCGGTAAAGGCGGTAGCGGCGGTGGTGAAGATGGTAAGAGCGGTAGTAGTGGGCTTTTATTACTCATTCTGCTCTTTATCGTATTCATTATAATTGGAGCTAGTTATAGTGTGCTTAGCTTCTAAGAAAAGACACAATTCAATTAGTTATAGTAGCGTAGAAAACTGAAACAGATTAAAATTTTCCTTCTTAAGGTTTCTTCACCAATAAGGGCACACAAAATAAAAAGCCCCGGTTATATTTAACAGCCAGCGCTTTCTATTTTCAGTATTCTTATAATGCTTCAGCTATATTTCGCGCTCTGCCGCACATGTAAATCATTATTGATCATCCACAATAATATAGGCTGTTCTAATTGGTCCATGTACACCTACGACAAGATTCATTTCAATATCCGCGCTATTTGACGGACCCGAAACGAAATTCACACAAGCGGGCAGGTTTTCTCCCGCTTTATTTTGATCATGAATCAGTTTTGTAGCATGGGTTAATCTTGGTACAATCGTACTTTTAGGAACGATTGCAATGTATGACTCTGGAAGCAGACTAACATGCCTTCCTTTTAACCCATCATTAAATAGCACAACAGTTCCTGATTCTGCCAGAGCCATATCACTGAACGTAATACCAAGGTCAGCAGCTTTCGCAAATTTTATGTCCTCTTCTTTATGATCTAATCCCCATGTACGAAAATGTGTTGTACCTTCATTTTTGAAACATGGAGTAAGACCATACTCATTAAAGCGCTCATCATTCGAACATATAACAGATTTGATATTCCAATCTTTTATAAAAGACCCCAATGTTTCAACAAGATTTCCCTTTGTTGTTCGCTTTACTTCTGTATGAATGACTTCGCAGTGCTCTATTAACTTTAATACAAGTTCGTCTTGCGCCAGTCCGTCAAAAACAGTCCACTGCGGGGAAAAAGACCAGTTCGGTTTTTCCACTGCTTCTGGACGTTTCCTACCAAGCTTTTCTGATAACTGGAGTAAAAATTCCTCACGATTTTGGATGGCCATCATTGTTCTCCTTTTCGTGTTTTTCAAACCATTCTCGAAACGGTTGTTTTTTCGGAAATGGAAAATCTCTCGCATCCGTCCAAGCTTTTAACGGCCCAATTCCACGCTCGATCTTATCCCCTTTTGCAAGAGGTTTTAATGCATACGGAGCGCTCTTCGCTGCAAAAGAAAATAGTCTAGGACTCTTCACCGCTTTTTCAAAACCTTTCATAGCCACGTTCCAAGCTACAGGTGATCGTTTTTCTTCTACAATGCGGCTGCGATGTTTAATTAATAAGTCATGTAACGGGATTTTCACTGGACACGCTTCTGTACAAGCACCACAAAGGCTAGATGCGTAAGGTAAATCCTTATATTCATCATATCCCCCTAAAAGCGGTGTCAACACAGCTCCAATTGGTCCTGGATAAATAGAGCCATATGCATGTCCACCAATATGCCTGTATACAGGACACACATTAATACATGCCGCGCAACGAATGCACTGAAGAACACTTTGGAATTCTGTTCCTACAATATCGGAACGACCATTATCAACAATGACTAAATGAAATTCCTCAGGTCCATCTGTCCCGCCGGGCTCAGTTAACCCTGTAATATAACTTGTTAACTTTTGTCCTACAGAACTTCGGCATAGAAGTGTTACTAAAACATCAAGCTCTTCCCACGTCGGAACAATACGTTCCATCCCCATAACTGTAATCAACGTTTTCGGAAGTGTCGTAGTAAGCCTTGCATTTCCTTCGTTTGCTACGATAGAAATTGACCCAGACTCTGCAACAGCAAAGTTACATCCAGTCACCCCTATATCCGCTGCAAAAAAATCATCACGTAAATACGATCTTACAAACCTCGCCATTTCCGTAGGGTCAGATGTTCCCGTATAATCTAACTTTGTTTTAAATATTTCACAAATGTGTTCTTTATCCTTGTGAAGACACGGAACAACAATATGTGATGGAGGGTCGTGGTCGTTCACTTGTAGAATAAATTCAGCAAGATCTGTTTCTAACACTTCCGCTCCAGCTTCTTCAATCGCTTCATTTAAACTAATCTCTTCCGTTACCATCGATTTTGATTTCACAATTTTTTTCGCGTTTTTCTTTTTTACAATCCCTTTTACATATTCCCTTGCGTCTTCTGCAGTCTTTGCAAAATAAACAAAACCACCGTTTTTCTCAATATTTTCACTCAGCTCATATAAATAATAATCAAGGTTTTCTAATGTATGCTTTCGAATTTCTTCTCCTAAAGCTCGCCATTCTTCCCAGTTTCCAAGACTCTCAGTAGCTTTTAATTTCTTGATTCTAAGACCATCTTGCGCTTTCCTGACAGCCTGTCGCATAAATGGATCCCCAATGCCTGTTTTAGTACGCTTATGAAAGGGATCGTTCCCAATTTTCATTCCCATCTCTATATCCCCCCTTGTTTTCGATCTTCATTTAATACTTGAGCAATATGTTTTACATCAATTGGATAACCATTACGTGTTAAACGTCCTTTTATATTCATTAAGCAGCTACAATCCATCCCAATTAACAATTCCGCACCGGTTTCCATAATATGCTTTACTTTTTCCTCGACCATTTGCTCAGAGATTTCTGGCATTTTCACTGAGAATGTACCCCCGAATCCGCAGCAATCATAATTATGCGGCAGTGAAACAACTTCCAGTCCCTTTACACATTTTAATAATTTTTGCGGCGGTTCCTTAATCCCCATTAATCGGCTCATATGACAAGATGTATGAACCGTTGCTTTTTTATGAAGCTCTGCACCTAAATCTTCTTTCCCTAATACTTCAACTAAAAATTGTGTGAATTCATACGTTTTATTCCCAAGTTCAGTTGCTTTTTTCTTCCAATCCGCTTCACTTTCAGAAAATAAGCTAGAAAACTCGTGAACCATCATAGCGCAAGACCCCGATGGTGCCACAACATATTCTGAACTAGCAAAAGCTTCAATCATATGTTTTGCAGCTGTTTTTGTTTCTTTAACGTACCCGCTATTATAAGCAGGTTGTCCGCAGCACGTTTGAGTTTTAGGAAAATCCACGTCACACCCTAAATCTTCAAGAATTTCCACAACATCTTTCCCTACTTCTGGATAAAAAACATCTGCAACACAAGTAATAAATATTGATACTTTCATATTTTGCACCCCTAAATACAGTAAAGTAAGCTCAAGTAACTTTTTTTGTATATTATTGGTAAAAAAATAAAAAATATGAATAAAAATAAAAAAAAGCATCCTAAATTTGTAATTTAGGATGCTTTTTGTAACGCAAATTAATTTCTATTAAGCAATCGCAAACGATAACAATTCATCGTCACTTCCCCAAGCCTTTGCAATAATTGATAGTTCGCATACGCTCCGACCGGGGCGCCGATGATTGGGACAAGCTGAAGCATTTTCGCTAAATCGATATAGTCTCGGTATTCTGTTTGGAACTTTTCCCAGTCCATATGATTTTCTTCTTCTGTATCCCACGTTTCAATTGCTTTCCATATTTCTTTTCTATGGTCATCACTCGAAAAAGCAAGCTGGAAAACGTGAAGAATAAAAAGACGCTCTTCTTTTTTACTCGTATCAAATCCGTACAATGTCGCTGCATCAAATAAAAATTTTATTTTAATGGTAAGTAGAAGCGGAAAATCAGCAAGACCGAGGAGAATACCACCTGCTCCCGTTCCTGCTCCTTCTGCCGCTGCGACTTTTTTGTACTCATCCATTTTTTTACGTACTTCATCGTCTCGTCTTTGCAGTGACCAGTTCGTTTCTTTTAGCTTCGGCTTTATGAAGTTTGATCCAGCACTAATTGTTTGTACCATCATCCGAATCGTTTCTGTTAGTACCTTTTGCACTTTCGCCGGCACTAGTTGTTGCACTTTCACCTGCACTTTTTTAGAGAACCGTGTCATCATAGAAGAATCTTTCATGAATGTAGCTTTCCACTGCTCCAATTCTTTTATAACTTTCTCTTCATATGTAATCATAGGTTCATTCCTTTCAATTTAAACGCTCAATGCGTTTCGCACCGTATTGATAAACGAAACCAATACTAAATAATATGCTTACTACAAATAAAATGCCGGTCATCATGAAATCTTTCGTCGCAAGTGCAAATATAACTGTAAACACAACGCTACCGATGATGAGAATCGCATTTAATAAAGTAAGGAAATCTTTCGTCTTCTCATCTCCCCCTACTGGATATAAATCAAGCCAAATTTTCATGCGGTGATGTTTCCAAAGGGTTAATAGCTGATAGCCGATTAAGTATAAGAAAATAAGACTTACGATAAAGCGTCCATATAAAAATGGGATGAAGTAAAGAATAATCCCGCCAAGAGCGAGTAAACGCACATATAAGCCGAAATAGTTACCTGATCTTAAAAATGTTCTCGTATATAAGTATAAATATGTACGCTTCTCACCGATCATCGAAAGAATGAAATCAAGCCATTTTCGGCGTGATACTCTCTCTTTTAACGCCGGTACATCAACGAACATATTCGCAATGCGGTACAGCAGCATCATTTTTTTACCTTCTTCAGAAATTAAATACTCCCAGTTCAGCGGCTTTCCTTTCACCTTTTGATGCATAACAGCAAGGTATAGCACCATTAAAAAGACAATTACACCTGTAAAAATGACTGAAGTACGTTCTACAAGGAAGTACACAAATAAGCCGTTTAGGATAAAACGAATGAACCAATCTGCTTTTTGAACGCTTTGATCTGTTAAAAATGATTTTTCCCACGCTACGAATAAATTCCACGCTTTTACAATGACAAACGCGATTACAATCCATATGTAAGCCGCTCCTGTTTGTTTCATTTGCTGGAAATATAACGGGGCAAGCGCAGCTGCTACCATTGCGATTATGTATAACTGAATCATAAACGTAAAGAGAAATGCCTTTGTAAAGTAAGGCTTTAACTTTTCTTCAACTGGCAGCAAGTACACAAGGTCCGCTTCTTTTAATAGCGTTTGTATAGATCCGGCTGTTAATACGAGGCCAAGTAAGACTGCCATAACGAACGCTGTCGGAAACGAAGGTGTTAACGTTTGTAACCATTGCTGGTAATAATACGCTCCTGCGCCGATGATAAATACGAAAATAAATTTCAAATGATCATTAAATACGTATTTACTATATGTACGAACTTCTTTTAGAAAGTGCCGAAATCTTTCTTTCCATAACGCTGTGCTATTCATAGTCTTCTTCCTTTGTTAATGCAATGTAAATATCATCTAACGTTGCACCAGGCATGTTAAACCCGGACTGAAGTTCTGATAATGTTCCCATCGCTCTCACTTCACCTTGATGCAAAATAATGAATGAATCACAATAGCGCTCTGCCGTCGCTAAAATATGTGTACTCATTAAGATGCCCGCACCACTCTTTTTCATTTGATCCATCATTTGAAGAAGTGATTGAATCGCTAACGGATCAAGCCCAACGAAAGGTTCGTCCACAATGTAAAGTGATGGTTCAACTAAAAATGCACTCATAATCATCACTTTTTGTTTCATCCCTTTTGAGAAATGAGACGGAAACCATTTCAAGCGATTTTTCATGCGAAATTCTTGTAATAGTTGTCCTACACGTTCTTCGTACTGTTTCTCATCTACACCGTACGCCATCGCTGTTAATTTCAAATGCTCTTCTAACGTTAACTCATCATATAATACTGGCGTTTCTGGAATGAAGGAGAAACTAGAACGGTACGCTGTCATATCATCACGAATTGCTTTCCCGTTAATTGTGACAGTTCCTTTTTTCGGCTCCATTAAACCGATGATATGTTTAATTGTCGTACTCTTCCCGGCTCCATTTAAACCGATTAAGCCGACAAGTTCGCCTTTATTAACAGAAAACGAAACATTTTGCAGTACAGGTCGTTTCGTATATCCTCCTGTAACATTTTCTACACGCAATAACTCGCTCATACGACACCACTTTCTTCATTTATATTCATTCACTTTTGTAAGAAATGTATATATTCATCTTACCAAAAATCATGGTGCACTACATAGTATCGATGTCTCCAAAAAAAAAATTAAATTTCTTCGCATATATTTTTACGAAAGCGGACATCATAATTAGTGAAGAAGGAACACACTTGAAAAAGCAACCACCAATTGATGAGTACAACAACATAGTGAAGTCATCATGAAATGGGGTGTCCAAATTGGACAATGAAATTTACACATAACCAGATAATTTGTTTCATTTTCGAAACGGGGTGTCTCCGAAAGAGCATATACTGTTTTATAAAATAAACAATTTCATTTTTAAAAAGATTGCAATTCATTTCACTTGAAAATGGGGTGTCTACGGCAGAAACTTTAGCCGATTTACCGTGCATTTCTTATATAAATGAGGTGTCTGCGAACCGTAAATTATAAAAAAATGCTTTTTCAATCCCTCTTCAGAAAACAGGAAGCTGAGTCAGCTTCCTGTTTTTCGTGTTTGTTCTCCTATGTAATTATGGTAAAATACGGCTAAGACTATTTGAAAGGATGAGATCGATGAATCATACAGCGGACAATTGTATTTTTTGTAAAATCATTGACGGGCAAATCCCTTGCTCAAAAGTATACGAAGATGAACATGTACTTGCATTTTTAGATATTAGTCAAGTAACAAAAGGACATACTCTTGTTATTCCGAAAGTTCACAAACAAGACATTTTTGCGTTAACGCCAGAAATCGCATCACATATTTTTGCTGTCGTTCCAAAAATCGCAAATGCAATGAAAGCAGAATTTAATCCAGTTGGCTTCAACCTACTTAACAATAACGGCGAGAAAGCTGGACAAACTGTATTCCACTTCCACCTTCATTTAATTCCACGCTACGGTGAAAACGATGGTTTCGGTGCTGTTTGGAAATCACACCAAAATGAATATACAATGGAAAATTTACAAAACATCGCAAGTACAATTGCAAATAGTGTGAAATAGTGCCACTATAATAAGAAGTAATACATATCAAGCCGATTCCTCTGGCATTTATTGTATGGCTTGTTTCTTCACAAAAAATGCCGGGGATATGATTTTTTGTGCATAGCATGTACAAGAGAGAAAAGCTCACTTTTCTTCCCCTTGTCTTAAAGATATGCACACTTTTATACATCATGAATACGAACGAAAAATAAGGAGGTTTCCTTTTATGTCAAAAGCTAAATCCTTTATTACAGGTGTACTTTGCGGCGGAGCAGTTGCTGGACTAGCCGTTCTTTTCTCAACTCCTTCTTCTGGTAAAGCTATGCGCGGTAAGCTGAAAGAAAAAGGAACTGATATTAAAAAGACTTTAGCTGATATTACAGCTGATACAAAGTTATTAAAGCGTCAAATCGTTGAAACTGCTTCAGAAGGTAAAGAAGTATTCCAAGAACTAAAAGACGATATGCATGACACGTTTTCTAACTGGAAACAAGATATTTCTCAAAACAAACGACATATTGAAAAAGAAATTTTAGACATTCAAAAGTCAATTGAGAAACTACAAGAAGCCGTTCCAGAAAAAGCGTAAACATATTCCTGCTTAGTTTTTTGCATATAACAAATATTTTTCATACGAATTGACCTTAACACGGCATATCACATAGATATGTCGTGTTTTTATGCATTTACAATATATGTTATCCTTTAACATGTAAAGACAACACATGTATTCTCGACTCATAAAACGCTTCCATAGTTATGCATGATTTGTATAGAATGTTGTTTTTCCGAAAAATTTTCACAATTCTCACAAAAAGACTTTATTAATTTTTATTTTACTGGCATAATAGATAATAATGAAAAAAGAATGTTAAAGTGGGTGAGTAAATGAAAAGTGGAGAAAAAAATTACTCGGTAAAAGAAGCGATGATTTTCAGCCAACGTATTGCTCAATTATCGAAAGCGTTATGGAAATGCGTAGAGAAAGATTGGCAACAGTGGATTAAACCTTACGATTTAAACATTAATGAGCATCACATTTTAACCATCGCTTATCATTTAAAAGGGGCTTCTATTTCTGAAATTGCTAAGTTTGGAGTTATGCACGTCTCAACGGCGTTTAACTTCTCTAAAAAGCTTGAAGAACGCGGCTATCTTGTATTCTCAAAAAAAGAAGATGATAAACGAAATACGTACATTGAAATTACAGACAAAGGGGAAGAATTGCTACTTCGCTTAATGGAGGAGTATGATCCTGAAAATAATTCTGTTTTTAATGGGGCACTTGAACTTCGTAATTTTTACGGTAAGTTCCCAGAAAATATCGAACTGATTGCAATCCTGCGCAATATTTATGGACAAGACTTCATCGATATTTTTGAGAAATCATTAGAAGATATCGAGGAGAACTTTACGGAATCCGATCAAAAGTTAGTTAAGAAATAATCTATTTATTTTTTCGCAATCATGCGTAAGAATTCATTCATAAGTGGCTTAAATAAACCTTGTTTTGCTAGCGCTTCCGCAGTTTCGTGTACTTCGAGCTGATGTGGAAGCGCTTTTTCAAATTGATCTAATAGCGCATCAAACAATAGAAGGCCTTCTGCTTTCTCCACTACATATTGTTCGTTCAGCTTTTCACAAAGTTTTAGTATACGTTCAATGTCTTTTTTACGAGCTTTTTTCTTTATGATTAAAGAATAAAATGGACACTTTTCTTCATCAATCATTTTAAATAGTAGGTCTACGTAATATTCAGCTTGTTCTAGTCTTCTTACAACGTCCATTTTCTCCCTCGCTTCCTAACACAAAGTCTTCTATTTCTGAATTTTGTAACACGAACAAAATATCGTATGATACAATATATAAAGTATATGTATTTTAGCCAAAAGGAGGTCTCGCCTCATGACTCTTATAACCGTTGTCTTTGTCGCATTCGCACTTCTTGTTATATTTTACACGAATTTCATGACACATACACTGTGTGAGCGAAAACAAATATCTGCGAGCCGCCAGCCCGGTGTCTTTCGAGTTATTAATGTATGTATTACCATTCTATTAATTTCTAGTTATATAGAAATTATATTCCATGGAAAGTGAGGAAGGAAAGCCCCTTCCTCATTTTTTTCCTCTATAAGCAAATTATACCTACTATAACTAATAAAATAAACAGTACAAGTAATAAAATAAGTTGAGAATTCATCCCCCATCCCCTCCTCTTTTCTGTATATGCGACATGTGCCCAATATGGTACCCTTTCAAAATCTGACACAAACTGGTTAAAATTTCTTTATCAATAGGAAAACTCGTCGAAATATGATATATTAAATTTTGTACATATTGCTTATACTATGAAATAAACGACACGCATCTAAACTTTATCCTAAAGCCTCGGTAAGCCCTGTTAAGCGTGCTTTTACATATTAAAAAAGCAAAGACATCAGTGAGACTTAATCAGGTTCTTATGAACGAAAATAACCTATCATAAGGCGTTTCTTCATTTGTACGGGATAAATTAAAAATACATAATAGTAGGAGTGTTTATTGAATGAAGAAAGCTATGCTTGCCTTAGCCGCAACAAGTGTAATCGCATTATCAGCATGTGGAACATCATCATCATCAGACAAAATTGTTACATCTAAAGCTGGTGACATCACTAAAGAAGAGTTCTACAATCAAATGAAGACACAAGCTGGTAAACAAGTACTAAATAACATGGTTATGGAAAAAGTACTTATTAAAAACTACAAAGTCGATGACAAAGAAGTAGACAAAAAGTTCGATGAAATGAAAAAGCAAGTCGGTGACCAATTCGATACACTAATGAAACAACAAGGCCTTAAAGAAGAAACAGTTAAAAATGGCGTTCGCGCTTCATTAGCTCAAGAACAAGCTATCGAGAAAACAATCACTGATAAAGAATTAAAAGATAACTACAAGCCTCAAGTTAAGGCAAGCCACATTCTTGTAAAAGATGAAGCGACTGCTAAAAAGGTTAAAGAAGAACTTGGACAAGGTAAATCTTTCGAAGAGTTAGCGAAACAATACTCTGAAGATACTGCTTCAAAAGAAAAAGGTGGCGACTTAGGATTCTTCGAACATGGTAAAATGGTTAAAGAATTCGAAGATGCTGCTTATAAACTGAAAAAAGATGAAGTAAGCGAGCCTGTAAAAACACAATTTGGTTACCATATCATTAAAGTAACAGACATTAAAGAACCAGAAAAATCATTTGAGCAATCAAAAGCTGACCTGAAAAAAGAGTTAGTTGCGAAGAAAGC
>NZ_JBHWYR010000042.1:0-47079 GCF_042728695.1 Bacillus sp. NPDC060175 | reverse complement strand
ACATTATATTATATAATGTAAATTTATTGTTTTTTTAAAAAAGGACTGCTAAGCGTTTCTACCTCTATTTTATAATAAAAAGAAAACTTTTTTACCCAAAATTCAGAATATAACCTTTACAAATTACATACTCATTTTCTTTTTCTTGTTTCTTCGCCCACTTAAAATCGTTTTCTCACTTCAAAGTCATAATTACTTGTCTTTCAATGAACCCAAATTCTTCGTACATCTCTTTTGCAAAATTTCCAGCAAATACATTCAAACGAATTTCTGAATACTTCTCCTTCAATTCCTTAATACCAGCCTCCATAAGTTCTCGCGATAATCCTCTCCCGCGATATTCCGGGAAAACGTACAGTTCATATATAAATCCAAGTTTTTCACGAGAAAAATAATCAGTATTTTCACCTATTAATATCCATCCCATTACTTTATTTTCTTCTTTAATGACTAAATAATATGCTCCCTTTTCCACTATTGGCTTTGTTATTTCAATCGCTTTCTCTGTACTTAACTGACAATTCCCTCTCGTTCCTTCAAAAAGCGATTGAGCTGCATAATGTAATATTTCTTTTGTATCTTCTTGATTTGCCTTTTCTATCATTTTTCACAACTCCCCATCACTAATAGGCATTAATATCGCTTGTTCAAGATTCTCCGCTTCCATAACAATTGCCATTAACCCCTGTTCTGTACTCGTTTCATGAAGCTCTCCCTTCTCCCAAAATACAGCTTGTCCAGCTTCTACCTTCACTTTTTCTTTATCTGCCCCGCATACATACCCTTCGCCGTCCACAATAAGAAGCAGTTGAGATACAACTGCTTCATGATATCCGATGATTCCATTCTCTTGTAAATGCATGGCACCGATATGTATATCCCCTTGATGTTTTAATATTTTTGACATTATAAAGTTAGATTGAAATGCTGATATATGCTTTCCCACTTTTTCAATGAAATCAAAAATTTTCATTTCTGATCCTCCTTATATGTATAAAACCATTCTCACTGTTTGCAGCATATGCCCTTCGAAATCTTCTTCAAATTGCTCTAAAGCCGCAAAACCTTTTGCTTCATAAAATCGTTTTCCTTTTTCATTTTCCGCTTCTACATGAATGTACATTTTTCGAATCCCTTTTAACGTCGTGATCCCTTTTTGTAACAAAGCTGTCCCTATCCCTTTCCCTTGCTGATCTGGCAACAAATAAATTGCACCTAATTCTGCTTCGTTTTGCAGTCTAATTGGTGAAAAATTTGCAAAGCCAATTACTTCTCCCTCTTCTTCCGCAACAAATAAATGTGTATTTTCAAGGCGATATTTCATTTTTTCATCGGAATACGCTTCATTTAAAAAGTTGTCTTGAATCGCTCTCGGAATAATTCCTTCGTAAGTATCATGCCAAGCTATTTTCGCTACGTTTTGTACAGCATGAATATCTTCTTGCTTCATTTCTCTAATTACATATGTCATCTCGATGTCTCCATTCTCTTTAAATTACACTCTGCTAAAATACTAGAAGAAACGGCAGAACCATTTTCATAATTTACTTTAATTAATTCTAACTTCTCAATCGAAGCTGTTGTAACATCAAATTTTTCATATATATACTCCATTACACTTAAAAACTGATTTGAATTTAACTGATTAGCAATCGTGCAATGCGGAACCCATTTTTCTGGTACGTAATATGAGTTTGGATTATCATGAAAAGTTTTGAAATAATCATGATAAGAATGATGAAATCTTAATAATTCATTGGTAATGGTCGGTGCTAGAAAGATCGTTCCGTTAGTAGGAAAAGTTCCAACAGAAGGAAAAGTTCCAGCAGCAATGTTCTCTTGAAAAGCTACAAACTCCTTTAATTTCTCCGTATATAAATTAACATCTAACTCATTATAATCAGCCAATGTAATATGGGGTTCTACTCCAGCTAGTTGGTTTGTTCCGATTATATTCGTTAATTCACTTTGCAATTCTCTAATTTTATAAGTAAACACTCTATCAAATGTAGCAATAATAGCGTACACGCTTCCTCACCCCTTCGTTACACAAAGCTCTTCCCATTCTTCACGAATCATTCCCATTCGAATAGAATCATAGTATGTTCCGTTATAATATCGACAATTTCGCATTCTACCTTCTAATCGCATTCCTATTTTTTCCGCTACTTTCATCATTCGTTCATTTCCAGACCAAGTTGTGAGCCCTACTCTACCAATCTCCATATTTTCAAATAGTAAATCTCTATATAGTGTTAATGCTTCTGTACCGTAGCCACCATTCCAGTATGCTGGGTCATAAATAACGATTCCCATCTCTAACCAACGCGTCGGTTTATGTTCCCAATAAAAACCTACTGTCCCAATGATTTGACCGTCATTTTCGACAACTAAATTCGATAGCGGTTCTTCTTTTAAACGTTTTTGTGAATTTTCTTTATATGGCGTGTATTCTTGCATTGAAATTGGAAAGTATGGTGCATCCCATTTCTTCCATTCTGGGTTTTCTTCTTTATATACAATACTCCATAATGTTTTTATATCTGATTCTTCTATTGTACGAATCGTAACTTTTTTCCCCTTTAATATAACGTTTTGCATAATTTCCTCCTACATCTCTCTTTATTTCATATATAATTATAATGTTTTTTCTGAAAAATCAAAACAAACCTCTACTCTATATTATATAATTTTGTTATAAGATACGAATTATTTATGTAAGTTCGCTAATTTTTTCGAGTTTAATTTAGAAACGGAACTTCGGAAAAATTTAGATGAAGTACGAACTCGTAACATAGTTAATAAAAAATAGGAGGCTATATCCCTCCTATTTTAGCTAAATATTTTATTTCCCTTCTTTTCTATCTCAAGAAGAATCCCTTTCTCTATCCAGCCTTCTACACCATCTTTTTTTATTAAATCATATCCCATGCAGCTACCATCAATTAAAGAAACTGTATCCCCTTTTCTAATATTGATTTGCGCGCAAGAAATATCCGTTTTCACTGTATACTCACCTGATTCAAGTTGCTTTATATACTCGCTTTTCACATAAAGTAGTTCATTTGTTCCTATTTGTTTACATATAGTAAAATCTTTCATTCTCTCCACAGGCTCTATGTAATAATGCGGATATGTAACCCCGCCCTGCATTACTGAATTCGCATTAAAATCAGCCAATACTGCATACGCTGGAAAATAGTCTACATGTGTATAAGAAAACGTATCACCTGTAGGTGTCCTCTGAATGATAAATGCGTTTAATTGACCTGCTTCTTTAATCGCATTACCACCATCAATCGCGATAATTTTTTTATTCTTATCGATAACCGGATTATTAGACGGCGCCTCCTCGGAATAGTTCACAACAGGCCAATGTCCAACAATTACGTACTTATCCGCTCTGTGTGACTTATTAAAAAACTCTGGCATTGCTATCGCATTTTTCCTGTCTGTTTGTTTCCAATCCTCTCTATCTTCAAGCCCTGCATGTACAAAGATATAGTCTTCAGTTTCAATAACAGTTGGCAATTCTGTTAGCCACATTATTTCTTTAGAAAAATGGCTCATCAATATGTTTTTCACTTCACAAATGTCACTTTCTTCATTAATGGTAACGTTCAATTGCCCTAGCCATTCATTAAAAATTGTATTTTTTCGCGTACATAAATAATTTATTAGCGCAGGATTTTCATTTACAAGTGCTTCAACTACAACTTCACAATTCCCTTCAACTACATAAACATTTGGCTTGCTAACTACTAGATCCATCACATAGTTTACGACGCCAATGCTATCGTTCCCCTTCTCACAAAGGTCGCCATTTATAATTAAATAATCATCATCTTTAAAATTAACTTTATGTAATAATTCCTTTAAAAGATTTAATTCGCCATGAATATCAGATATTACGATAACTCTTACACCTTTTGGGATTAATAGTTTCTGAATTTTTTCCAAGTATAAACTCCCCTAACCTTCTTTAAATTCAATTTTATCGTCTCAATTATAAAGAAACTATTCGACAAAATAAGCAATTACCCCTCTTCATCTTATACTTCTAAATAAAAGTAGGTTCTATATGTTATCTCACATAGAACCTACTTAGTATTATAACTCTTTATAAAAAGAATAGCTTACCTTATCATAGCCTTCTCTTTCATAAAAACGATGGGCATCAACTCTTGGAAACGCTGATGTAAGAACGATAGAACTGCACCCTTTTTCTTTCCCCCATTTTTCTACATATGACAGCAGAACCTTACCATACCCTTTTGATCTGTGAGCTTCCGCAGTTACAAGGTCATATACGAAAACATGTTTCTCATTATAGAAATTCGTACAAATTGCTACACCAGCTAGACTAACAACTTCGTCATCTTCATTCTGTAACGAGAGTAGTTTATAATTTTCGTCTTTCATTTTTTGAAATAAAGAACTTGCTTCTTCTCTTGAAAGTTTCGTTCGTAATTGCTGTAATACGGGGAATACATCATGTAAATCAGCTTCTGTTACTACTTCTCTAATATTCATTATGATTCTCTCCTTACTATTTATAAAATTTTCTAAATGTTATATCATTATTATAAGAAGTAACTGCCCCTTACTTAAGTGGCAGTTCAATTATTTTTTATATGGCCAGTTTTTAAAGGAGAATTCATAAAATGGATCTTACTATCCCATTGCAATTAGAAAGTAAAACACCAATTTACTTACTAATTTACGAATATATGAAACGAGAAATCTCTCTGGGATTACTACCTGCCGGTACACGCCTTCCTTCTCACAGAAATTTAGCGGTACAACTTAATGTTAGCCGTATTACTGTTGAATCTGCTTATCAGCAATTACTAGCTGAAGGTTATGTAGAAAGTAAACCGAGACGTGGGATTTTTGTTGCAGAAGTTGATATTGATGTCATTCAAAATAAACAACAAGTTGTGTCAAACAGCGCTAACAATATAAAAAAAGAACAATATGACTATGATTGTAGCCAAGGGCTGATTGATCAAAAAGCTTTTCCAATTACAAACTGGAAAAGAGCATTACAAGAAACTTTATTCCAGTATGAAAATGAATTATTTGCTAAAGAAGATCCTCAAGGTGAGTTCGTTCTACGAGAGCATATTTCAAAATATTTATATCATGCCCGCGGGGTACATTCTTCACCTGATCAAATTATTATCGGAGCCGGTACGCAGCCTCTTCTTTGGCTACTACTTCAACTTCTTGGTTCAAAAAAAGAATACGGAATCGAAAATCCTGGATTTCACCGTATAACTGCTATGATTCAAAGTGCTGATCTTCCTGTTCACCCTATTTCATTAGACGATAAAGGGATTCGTATTTCAGCTTTACGTGAATCACATTCCAATGTAGCATACGTCACTCCATCACACCAATTTCCTCTTGGAATGATTATGCCATTATCTAGAAGGCTCGAATTATTAAGATGGGCCAATGATTGCGGAGGATATATTATTGAAGATGATTACGACGGGGAATTTCGTTATGTAGGAAAACCTATCCCCTCTTTACAGGGACTAGATTCAAATGAACGCGTTATTTATATGGGAACTTTCTCGAAATCCTTTTTACCTTCTTTGCGAATGGGGTATATCGTTTTACCACCTCATCTATTAAAAATCTATAAAGAACTTGAAGGTAAATTTAAACAAACTGTTTCCACAATACAGCAACTCGCTTTTGCAACCTTTATTCACAATGGTGATTGGGAGCGTCATTTAAACCGTAGTCGTACGTTATATAAAAGAAAGCATACATTACTAGTTAAATCTATCAAAAATGAAATGGAATCTCGTGTTCAAATACTCGGCGAACAATCAGGACTTCATATCGTACTTCACGTTCATAATGGGATGAACGAACAAGAACTTATTCATGCCGCTGCGAAACAACGCATTAAGTTGTACCCTCTCTCAACATACGATTCTGTTCATAATTTAAGCGAGGCGTCGTATGTATTACTCGGTTTCGGCAGTATTCCAGAAGATTGTATCGAAACTGTTGTCAAATTACTGAAAAGAGTCTGGTTCCCTAACTAAAAATAACTCCACGCAAGTTATACTTACGTGGAGTTATTTTTATTCACTATTTTTCTGATACTTGCCCTGATCTCGCTGTCCTTCCTGGACGCTTTACACCAGTTGTTTCTGTTGAATAAGAAGCTTCAATTATAGCACTTGGATCTACAGAGAGAACGAGATCTTTCATTTTCGGATAAATGAAACGGTTTGTAATACAATAAATAATTCTCTGGTGCTCTCCTAAAAAACCACCTTCTCCATGTAGATACGTAACAGACAGTTGTAATTCTTTCATAAGCAGTTCGCCAATTTCTTTATTTTTATTCGAAATAATCATGACGCTCTTTCCTTGATTAATACCGTCTAATATGAAATCAATCATCTTCGTAACAATATAGAAAATTGCTAATGAGAACATCGCTTGCTCAATTGAAAATAAAATAGCAACAAATACAAAGATAACTGCATTTACAGCAAGTAAAAATGTACTAATTGGTACTTTAAAATGCTTGTTCATCCAAACAGCTAACATTTCTGATCCATCAATTGCTCCGCCCATTTTTACAACGATTCCAACACCAACACCAAATAGTACTCCTCCATAAAGTACAATTAATAATTCTGAAGTCGTAATAGCTGGAAATGGCTTTAAATAGATCAATCCAAGTGTTGTAACAACATTTGCATAGGATGTACGGATAAAAAACTTCTTTCCCATTACTTTTGCAGTAAATAGTAAAATAGGAATATTAAGTCCTAAAAAAACTCCGTAAAGCGGTAATCCTGCAACTTTATTTGCCATAATAGCAATCGCAGTTACTCCACCATCTACTAATCCATTAGGGGCTAAAATAAGTTCCAGTGAACCAGCTACAATAATAGATCCAATTGTTAATAATACGTATTCGAATAATTTTTTCATTCATTACCCCCAAAACTTATATATTTTCTTAGTATTATTTTACCGTAATTTTTCTACTAATACAAAGATACCGGTTTATATACACAAAAGTTTCACCATTACAGTGGTTTTTATGTAATTTATTTAAAGGCTAATACAAGAAACACACTTACAGATTAAAAGTAGTAAGTGTGTTTTTAACATCTACTTAAGCTTTGAAAACGGCTTCATTTTTAATTTAAATATTTCCTCAACCGCTCTTTGATACCCACCACCATTTCGAAGCGACTTTCCAACCGTACGACTATTTTCCTTAAACGTCACATCACACATTACTTTCTTTACAGTTTCACGTAACAATTCAGAAGTTAATTCGTTACGATTAAGTCTTATGCCTGCCCCTACTTCATTTAATCGTTTCGCAACTAATGGCTGATCTCCTGTTACCGGAATTACAACTAACGGAACACCGTAATATAACGCTTCACTCGAACTATTCATACCTCCATGTGTCACGAATACATCAGTATGTTGTAAAACTTCTAATTGTGGCACATAATTATACAACTTAAAGTTATTCGGAATGTTTTCAAATTGATTTATATTTATCTTTTTACCAACGACTAATACGACCGTCGCATCTACATCTTTAAATGCTTCAAAACATTTTTCATACAGGGCAGGTTGTTCATTAAAAACTGTTCCCATAGAAATGAAAATCACTTTTTCATCTTTTAAATCTTCAATAGGAAAACTGCCCACTTCTTTTCGAGTAGCAATTGATGGACCAACAAATTTATACGATTCATCAAATACATCCGAATGTGGCTGATATTCTTTGGAAGTGTATACAATCGTAATATCGCCAGGATGATTCATAATATCATACAGACTATTACATTTCATTCCATACTGCTCTTTCCATTTTTCCATTCCCACTACACAAGATTGGTATAGTGGATCAGTTTCATCTATTTGTCTCGATTCTTGCTCATCATTAAAAGTAATGTACTGATTAAAAGCAAAAGTCGTACAAGAAGAAACGCTTGGTAATTGTGAGATATTCGCTATAATACGTCCTACTGGAAAATGATTATCATATATTAAATAATCGTACTTTTCTTCTTTTGTTTCTTCTACAATTTGAGTAACAATACGTTCTGATGCTTTTATCATATGAGATAACATCGTTAAAGGACTACCACCTTCATTTACTCGTTCCATAATATTAATTTGAGAGAGAAAATTTTCAAATGCCCGAAATTCAGCACCTGTTGCTTCAACCTTTTTTCTGTAATCTTCAATACAATATGACACAACTGTTTCCCCGCGCCGAATTAGCTCACTAACAACTGCTAGCGTCGGATTAATATGGCCTTCTCCAGGAAAATTTATTACGAGTACGTTCGCCATAACATTCTCTCCTTTCCATCTAACAAAACTTAATAATTAATCAAGTTAATTAATTTAAATCTATTATAAAGGAATCTATTCTACTTCTTCATATGTTTCTCTTCATTTTATTATTGAGAAATATTTTCTATATCCCGCACTATTACGATTACAAAAGCTTATAAATGAATACTTATTTCCCCTTTTGCTCGCCATATCCTATTAAATACGTACTTTACATTCAAGCATTTTTACACGTTAATCACCCGAATAATTATTTTGATAATTCATACAAAACTAGAAAAATATAATTTCCATTCTAATTTCTCACTATAAATTTATTTATGTTCTGTATTATCCCCTATCATTATCCACGTAGTACATAATCTGTTATATAATTAATTTATAGAATTCACAGAAAAAGGAGGGGTTTTATGCTACAACAACTATTCACTTCTCCAATCCTATCCGCCCAAGCACTACATCCAGGCTATGAAGACCATGCAAGCGACGTGTTTCTCGTAAAAACAGCGGCTGAAGAAGTTATCGTTCGCTCTTCAAAAATGACTGAAGAGCCAAACAATGATTTTTGGTTGGGATGCCAAAACCTATTTGGAATTGATCCAAGAAATGTACATCATTTAGAAACGGTTCACACATTATTGAAAAAGCATACTACCTTACCCATCCCGACTATTTTGCAAAAACATGTTTTAAATGGACGAGAGTATGTTATCGTCGAAAAACTAACCGGAAGTACACTGCAATCATTTATCGGTCAACCTGATTCTATTTTATTCAGCCTTGGAAAAGGACTAGCAGAGATTCATTCATTTAAAGCTCATATCATAGGAAACCCTTCTGGTGCTTTCCAAGTTCCACTAGAAGAATTTAAATCTCACATTTTAAAAGTAAGCAAGAACCTTGTAAATATGTTTTATTCCGATAATATGAGTATACATAACGCATTTCATACTTTTGAGTCACAGCTCTCTTCCTTGCCGTCACCGAAGGAATCTACACTTGTTTTAATTGATATGGATCCTACTCAGTTTTTATCAGATGGAGAATCTATTACTGGTTTAGTAGATACAGAGGCTTATGCAATTGCCCCACGAGAGTTTGATTTTATTGGATTAGAATATGTACTTACAGACAAAGAGGCTCGTGCTTTTAAACAAGGTTATGAGACCATTATGCCTATTCCTCGTCTTGAAGAATGTAGACAACCCTATCGATATTTATATCGATTATTATCTGTTCAAGGTAGTGTGAAGTTAGAAAAGTGGTTACGTCATCCAACCTATTTTTAGAAACGATTGCGAGGGATTATGAAATGAATATTGAAAAAAAGAAATCTTTAACAGCAACCGAAATTCAGCAAATGAAAGACTTAGCTCATATTTGCGGACAACATGATCAAATTGATTACTCGTCAGATTTACATGTAAACTTTTTAACTGCTCGTAATAAAGAAGAGATAAATGATTTTCTATTTTATGATGATACTCAATTAATCGGTGCTTTAAGTATGTATGACTTTGAAAGACCGACAAAACTGGAGTTAATAGGGTTTGTTCATCCGAACTATAGGAAACAACATATAGGCACTACTCTCTTACAAACTGCCATCAAAGAAATACAAAAAAGAGAAGCGGATGAAGCCCTTCTTATAATTAATGGTGACTCTATTTCAGGGAAATCATTTGCAAAACAAATGAACTTGCCTTATTTATATAGTGAGTACGGTATGGAGTTCAAAACAAACGAAGCACAAAAAACAATGAAAAATAATATTAACCTTACCATTGCATCTTCTGAATTACTTCCTGATCTTATAGAAATCGCTAGTGAAGCTTTTGGAGATTCGGCAGCAAATACATACACATGGTTACAAAAAATGATGAAGTCACCTTCTCATCAAGTTTACATTGCTCTTATTAATGAAAAAGCAATTGGAACGATTACCGTTACTGAGCAAGAGCAATCTACTACACTATCAGGATTCGCAGTTCATCCTTCTTATCAAGGTAAAGGATATGGTAAAGATATTCTTAGTTATATGGTACATACCCTTATTACAGAAGGAGTTTCAACAATTGAATTAGACGTCGAAACGAAAAATAACAATGCTTTAAAACTATATACACAATGTGGTTTTGAAATTATGACAAAGTACGATTATTATGGATTGTTGGAATAGGAGTGATTTTTCTATCGAGGAAGCATGTTATTTTAGAGACGAAATTATTACCTCTTTAAAATCTGTAGGATGTAACAATATACAACTACACGGTATAAATAGAACATTTTTCATTTGTCAAAAATAAAAAAACTGAATCATATCGATTCAGTTTTTTCTTATTTTTTTCTTAATATATTTACAACCGCAGTCGTTTCATCATTTTCTTTATAAACACGTGGAATTCTTCTGTCTAACATACATGTAACTTCATAGTTAATTGTACCTAACATATCAGCTATTTCTTCTACTGCAATCTCTTCTTCACCTTGTTTGCCGTAGAATACAACTTCGTCTCCTACTTGTACTGGCATTGCATTTGTAACATCTAGCATAAGCTGATCCATACAAACACGACCAATAACAGGTACTCTAACTCCATTAATTAAGGCCTGCCCTTTATTAGATAACTGCCGATTATAACCATCAGCATAACCAATTGGTACAGTTGCAATCCATTCTTCACCCGTTGTTACATACGTATTTCCATAGCTAACACCACGATTTTTCTTCACATGTTTAACATGAGCTACTTTTGATTTTAAAGACAACGCTGGCTGTAAGGAAGCAACTGTATGATCCACTTCTCTTGAAGGATACATACCGTAAATTCCAATACCGACACGAACCATATTTTGAAATGTGTTACTAAGTTCCATTGATCCTGCACTGTTTGAACTATGAATATATGGAAAATGAATTCCTAATTCTTCCGCTGTATTTACAGCTTTCTCAAACAAACTTGTTTGCATATTTGTATAAGTTTTATCTATTTCATCAGCGGTAGAGTAATGTGTAAACATCCCTACTACTTCTACATATCGCATACATTTTAACTCTTCAAAAAACGGTTTAACTTCTTCTTCCTGTAGACCAATACGGCTCATTCCTGTATCAATTTTCACATGAATTCGCACTTTCTTTTGAAGATGATTTGCAACTTCATCTATACCATGTAAATCTTCTACTCTATAAACAGTCATCATAACGTCATATTGAATTACATCTTCTACAGCTGCTACTGGTGTATAACCTAAAATTAAAATCGGTACAGTGATTCCAGCTTCTCTTAATTCAATTGCTTCGTCTACAAATGCAACTGCAAGCTGGTTTATTCCTGCTTCAATTGCAGATTTCGCAACTTCAACTGCTCCGTGGCCATATCCATTCGCTTTTACAGCAGCCATCATCGCAATATTTTCATCGTTTACATGTTTTTTAAATTCTTTTACATTATGTTTTACAGCATTTAAGTCAACTTCAACAATCGTATCTCTTCCATATTTCAAACTCATTGGTCTAACTCCTAACTCAATAATTGCATTCCATTCTATTTCACGTTTCATATGACCTTTTACAATATAATACTTTTCATTATGCTAGTCAAACTACTAGAATTTTCGGAATTTTGAGTATGATATAATACCCTTAAGAAATTATTATATACGGAGGCGAGAATAATTACAATGTTTGTTCCATCTGCACTGAATCAAGTTAAAATTGCTATCGATACTTCCATTCAAATACTGAACCAATATACTGAAAATGATTTAAAAATAAAACCGATTGAATCAAAGCGGTCATTATTTGAAATGTGTACACATCTTTCCCTTATTTGCCATGCTGATTTACTCATATTAAATGGTATTACGGAAAAAGAATTACATACCTTTTATATAGAACAAACACCAGAAACAATTACTCAAATGCAACAAACGATGATACAAGGGTACGATTTACTTTCTAAAACTTTTTTATCCTATTCCAATGAAGAATTAGCGGAAATTATGACTGCCTATTGGGGTGTTTCTTACTCTCGATTTGAATGGTTGCTTGAAATTATTGCCCACGTCTATCATCATCGTGGGCAAATTCATACTTTATTATGTGAGCACGTTAAAGATCCTAACATACCTTTATTTCAATAAAGGTATGTTAGACGACATTAAACTTCTCTAAGGCAAATAATATGCCACCTTCACTTGATTTCTTTGTAACGTAATCCGCCTTTTTCTTTAGCTCTTCTTTACCATTCTCCATCGCAATCCCTAATCCTACATACTGCAACATCTCAATATCATTTCCACCGTCGCCAAAAGCAATTGCTTCTGATTTACAAATGTTTAAATGCTCCAATACCTTTTGAATAGCCGTTAATTTTGATACTTTATTATCTTCCAACACATTCATAACGTAACCATGAAAACGTTCAAACGTAAGTGCTGGATATCTTTCAAAGAATTTTTGAGCTTCTGTTTCATCAGCATACAGACATACACAATAAATCTCTTCTGATAAGTTTCTAACTTTGTCAGGATAACGCTCTAAATTTAACGTTTCATTTAATGCTCGTATTACACGTTCGTCTTTTGAGGCCATACCATTCATTACAAATTCTTCTGTAAAATAAGAAACACTATGACCATGTAATTCAGCAAAACTTGAAATATCATGAATAATTTCACTTGAAAGTACCGATTTATGTATAACTTCATCAGCACATTTTATATGTGCACCATTTGCAGAAATAAACGTATTTATACCCAGCTCTTTAAATTGTGAGCATAAACTATATGGTCTCCCTGTTGTAACAACTACGTGAATTCCTTTATCTATTAACCCTTGTATCGCTTCTTTTGTGCTTTCATGCATACTTCTATCAATCTCGCTTAACAACGTACCGTCCACATCGAAAAATACAACTTTGTACATAGCTACTTACATTCCATCCAAATGATTTGTTTCATTTATAAAATGTACAGTTTTCTGTTTATCTGTAAGTTCAATCAAACTAATTCCTGTATCTCCCATTTTAAAATAATAGTCCATGCTAATTGGCATTTGGAAAAACGCTCGTAAAATACTATTTATTACACCACCGTGTGCAACAATTGCAATTCGATCATATGTATTCTCTGTCACGATTTTAGAAAAGATTCCTTCTATTCTCATTCTAAATTCAATAAATGATTCTCCATTTTCAAAACGATCGTGAAGAAACTTTGGCTCTGGATGTTTTTTCGCTTCTTCAAATGATAAGCCTGCTTGCACTCCATTATTGAACTCCATTAATTCTTCTTCTAGTTGAATTGGACAACCAATTGCTTCAGCTAACGTTTCACCAGTTTCGCGAGCACGTTTTAATGTACTTGCCCAAATGAAATCTGGCGGGAAATCCTTTTTCACTTCCTGTACAAGTCTTTGAACTTGCTGTCTTCCCTTTTCTGTTAATTCAAAGTCCGCTCGTCCTTCATGTACATGTAAAATATCAGCTTCTGATTCTCCGTGTCGTATTAGTAGTATTTGCATGTTTATCCCACTCCTTGTTTAATATTCACAAAATTCTATTATATAACGTTTTAGGATTTCAAAAATAAAAAAGGAACGGTTTCCCGTTCCTCACCCATTCACTTTCTCTGCATCATTCCAATAATACTTACTAAACGCTTCCGTTAACACATCAATGGTATTATATAGTTCATCTAACGTATTATCCACACCACCAACTTCAATTAATATTGCGTTTTTAGATAAGTCTTGATTATATACACCATTTCCGTCTTTTTTATACTTCGGAAAAATCCCTCTACTTAACCCGTAATAGTTTTCATCTAAATAACTATTGATCGCCCTTGCGATTTTTTCATTTTCAGCACGCCCTTCGTTTTCCATCCCAATAATAAAATATACTCTTGCATATGATTTCCCGTTAATTACTTTTGTTGTTACTTTCTTGCGCTGGTCATCACGATGTATATCAATCGGAAACGCAATTTTATTATTTTGTGCTAATGCTTCTTTTACATATCCATGAGATGCTGTATACGACTGATACCATTTCCATTTTTTACTCGCTAATAAATCCCCCATATTCGTTTTATCATGAATTACCGGAATTCCTTGTCCTTCAAGTTGCTCTTTCATACGTTCTCCTAGTAAGGATACATTTACATCTGGACTTGATGGATCGGTAGCCCCTGGTAATAACGGAAAGAAGGATTCCCAGCTATGTGTATGATAAATGTATACTGCGCTTTCTCCTTTTTTCGTTCCGTTCTTTTTCTGGATTGGATTATTCTTTTCCGCTTCTGTAACTTTATCTTTTGCTACTTCTCGCTCTTTCGTTACTTCTTCAATCGGTACACTAGATTCATTTGGGATATTCGTAAAGTTTGTCCCTTCCCCAGCTACGATAATATTCGAGTAATACTTTGACATACCAGGTACTTCTTTCCCGACAAATGTTCTTAAATCTTTTATTTTCAAATCTGTCGCAATAGAGAACATTAAATTCCCAACTGATTCTCGTTTATTTTGCTTAAAATAATCAAATCCATAATAGCGATTCTCACTTTCTATCATTTGAACAAAACCTTGCATAGATACTTTTCCAAACCATTGATTCGCATAATTCGATTTCATTGTATGTAAAAGTGACGTCAAAATCGACGCAATAATAATTACTATTAGTGCATATAAAAAGAGTAACGAAACTAGTTTTTTCCCATGTATATGAGTTGCATACTTTTTCACTGTATCACCTTCTTTATACATGGATATGTACAAGCCTTTCGTAATATACGCACAAAAAAGAGAAATGGCATCCCATTTCTCTTCCTCGCTCGTATAGTTATTTTTCTGTATCTGACGAAGGTAATTTCTTCACTTGTTTCTCTTTAAAAATTTCCCCAATCGCACCAAGAGTACCAAGTGTTTCAATTGCATTAGACGGAATAAAGACTTTATTGGCTGGTCCTTTTGCAACCTCAATCAATGATTCAAATGATTTATAAGCAAGTACGCGCTCATCTAAATCTGCTGCGCGAAGTAATTCAATTCGATTTTGTTCTGCTTTTGCAATTTCCTCAATCGCTCTTGCTTCCCCTTGCGCTTCTAATTCTTTCGCTTCTCGTATACCTTCAGCCTCGCGGATACGGGCTTCTTTATCCCCTTCAGCCATTAAAATTTTACTTTGTTTTTCTCCTTCAGCACGAAGGACTTTGTCTTGTTTTGCTGCTTCAGCTTCTAAAATGATCGCACGTTTATTACGTTCTGCTTTCATTTGTTTTTCCATTGATACTTGCACATCTTTTGGTGGGTTAATATCGACTATTTCGACACGCTCAATACGAACGCCCCATTTTTCTGTCGCTTCATCAAGTGCTAAACGAATTTCTGTTGAAATTTTTTCACGGCCTGATAATGTTTCATCAAGCTCCATTTTACCAATAATTTGACGCATTGTTGCAGATGTAATATTACGAACACCATATTCATAGTTTGAAATACCATATGTCGCAAGCTCTGGTTCAACAATTTGATAAAAAATAATTGTATCAATTTCTACTTGTACATTATCTTTCGTAATTACCTTTTGTGGTGGTACATTCGTTTGTTGAATACGTAAATCATGATATACACGAACACGATCTACAATTGGGATTAAAATATTTAATCCTGGGTGCATAATCCGTTGAAATTTACCAAACCTTTCAACAACCCCAACTTTTTGCTGAGAAATAATTTTAATCGTCAATGCAACAAATACAACGACAATCAATGCGAAAATAATCGTTAACGTTAATGCTACTACCATATTTATTCACTCTCCTTTTTCACTTGTAAAATAGTACTATGCCTCTTTATAACAACGACTTTTTCTCCAGCATCAATAGGAGTATCCGAAATAGCTGTCCAAGTATCTCCATCCACTTTCACAATACCGTTCACTTCACTTGTAATCGCTTGCATAACAATTCCATTTTTACCAACCAGTTTATCTACTGTATCAGTAAAACCTTTTGCTTCTCGAAAGTTTTTTGAAATTCTTTTCGTAAAGAAGGTCAATGTTAAACTTACAATCGCCCCAACAACAACTTGTAAGAATAGTGCATCAGGAGCAAACAAAGCAATAAGACCTCCGACAACAGCTCCAATTCCAAGCCAAAGCATGTAAAAAGTAATCGACAACATTTCTGCAATAAATAAAATACCCGCTATTATAAACCAAATCACCCATCCAGCCATATGCAACCCTCACTTTCTTTCTCATTTTCTATATGTATATGAAGAAAAGAATGGTTTATCCGCCCTTTCTCATAGAAGGGCGTTTGCTACAAGCTATTATATATATTCGCTGTTACAACAAGCATTAATAAAATACTATATCAATATATTCTTCATTATACATGAAAATCCCTTTCAAAAAATGACAAAAAATTTAATTCTTTCAAAAATATAACTTACAGATTATAATAATTATAATTAAAAAGCAGTATTGATTTGAAAGGTGGTATTTTTATTGCGGAATCGTTTACTAGTTTACTATTTAGGCTCCAAAATATGTATTACCCTCGCTGACATTGTGTATATAATGATTATTACCACTCACATCTATATCACAACTAAATCAGCTACTATAACTGTGCTTTTCCCATTATTACAAGTCATCACAAATCTTATCGCTAACACCTCTGCACCACTTATAATGAATCGTTTTCCATCTTATTCATTGCTATATACTCTGCAATGGATTAAAACAGCTCTTTTAATATTGTTAATGATATTATTTCCTATTCTATCAACAAACATTTCTGCTCTTTTAACTTTTGTTATTTTCATTTCATTATGTAGTGGATGGAGCGCTCCTCTACTATACGCCGTTATCCCGCGCTTAACACCACAAGAAAAATTAGTAAAAGTAAATAGTGTCTTTTCCTTTTCAACACAAATTATACAAGCCGCTGCTTACTCATTTACAAGTATAATTGTTCTTCTCATTGGCGTTACTTCGACACTCATGATTAATAACATATTGATGATTTTCGGATGTATTACATTACACCTTTCATTACAATCTATACAAGCTGAACGAGTAGCAGAACCCACTTCTTCAAAAACTACTGCATTATTAGAAGGGTGGAAACTGTTATTTCAACACCCGTCTCTGCGCATCGTTACACTTATGGACTTAATTGAAACTTTCGCGGGAACGATATGGATCGGTGCTATTACGATGGCATATGTAACTACTGCTTTACATAAAGGCGAAGAATGGTGGGGATATATTAATACAAGTTATTATGTCGGAACATTAATTGGCGGAATATTGGCATGGAGAATGAGTACATATATTCAAAATAATTTAATACGCTCTATGGCGATAGGATCTCTTATGTTTAGCATTCTTACATTTTTATATGGTATGACGAGTAGCGGGTTAATTGCACTATTCCTATGTGTTCTAATGGGTCCATGTTATCAAATTAGAGATATTTCTCAAATGACGGTTTTACAATCCAGCGTCGCGCCTTCTTTATTATCCAAGATGTATACAGCTCATGGTACGCTTCTCTCGACAGCTTCTGGTCTTTCTATGCTTAGCGTTGGAATTATTACAGATACGTTCGGTGTTCGTACTATTTATATCATTGCTTCTTTTCTTATTTTATGTTCTGCTTGTTTATCTTTTAGCTTATTAAAGTATCAGCAAAAACAAAAGAAGGATATTTCCGTTTAACTTAATAGATGGGTATTCCCAAAGTAGAACTTCCAACTACATAGCACCATAGTAAATGAAATTATATGAAAGATTTTTAAAATATATCTATCACAACTTACAATATATCAACGATTCGACAAATAACATCGTTTTTTTTACAAAAATTCACAACAATATTAGCTATTAAAAAGAGAAGGCTGTCTCTAAAAATCCATTTCGAGCAGCCTTCTCTTTTTTCCATTTATGATAAATTTGGAACCTTTCTATGCTTTGTCGCTTGTTCAAAAGCGTATGCTAGTTTAATTAATGTCCCTTCACTAAAAGCAGTACTGGCAAGTGTAATACCAAAAGGCCTCCCGTTTTTCATATATCCTGCTGGTATTGCTATAGATGGATAACCTGCTTTTGCACATATAGTGGATCCTATATAGGATGGGAACAGAATCGCATCAAGTTTATATTTTTCCAAAGCAAAATCAATACCTTGTCCCTGAGAAAAATATATATCTTCTAATCTTGCGTTTAAATATTCAGGATTTCTTAACGTGTTAGGAAAATCTGTTCTTCTCTCTAACTTAGTTTGTCCATATTTCAAAGCTCTTTCTGCTATATTTTCATTAAACTCTATTAATTCCAACATAGAATGTACTGGAGTGGTAGAAGGTAATTTAGAAAGATAGTTATCTAAGCTATGCTTCAGTTCATAAAGCGGAACTCCCCAGCTCCATTCTCTATGAAAAGATGGAATATCAATATCTTCTACTATCGTCGCTCCCTTACTACGTAAAACTTGAATCGTTTCCTTAAACAATTTTTCATCGTATTCTCCAGATTCATAATATTCTTCTGGTGCATTGCTAAATAAACCAATCTTCGCTCCATTCAAGCCATTAACATCGAGATATTTTGTATAATTCGGCTCTGCCATACCTTCACTTTTATGAGTAGCTACATCTTTCTCATCTACCCCAGTTAAACTCCCTAGCAAAATAGCAGCATCTGTTACAGTTCTAGCAAATGGTCCGGCTGTATCTTGCGAATATGTGAACGGAATAATTCCTCTACGGCTAATTAAACCAACAGTCGGTTTAATACCTACAACAGAGCTTTGAACAGCTGGGCTTAAAATAGAAGCATCTGTTTCTGTACCCACGGATAATACTGTAAAGTTAGCAGCAACTGCAACGGCAGACCCTGTACTTGAGCCACCAACGAACATATCATCCTTGCCCGTTCCATATGGATTAATTGTTTGACCGCCCCTAGCGCTATATCCAGCCCACATTTCAAAAGACATTCCGTTTGCCAACTCTGTCATATTTGCTTTCCCTATTATAATTGCACCTGCTTCACGCAGTTTTGTAACGAGAAATGCATCTTCACTACTTATATTTTGTTCTAGGGCAATTGTCCCTGCACTTGTATGCATAGAATCATTCGTTTCAATATTGTCCTTCAGCAAAACTGGTATACCATGTAATGGACCTCTCACACCTTTTGTCTTTCTTTCATGATCTAACGCTTCTGCAATAAAGATAGCATCTGGATTTATTTCTAAAATAGAATTGATTTTCGGACCATCTTGGTCATACTTTGCGATCCTATAAAGATAATACATGACTAATTCTTTCGACGTTAATTTTCCTTCTTCCATTGCAGTTTGTATATCATGAATTGTTAATTCTTTTTGCAATAATGTATTGAACTGAATTTCCATTTTCATTCTCCTTTTATAAGCCCTTTTATATATGACGTATATCTATTACTTTTTCATTTTCTCCGCTCCTCGCATAAACAACTACAATCCCTTTAAAAGACTTCAACTTACCAGTTTAAAAACCTTTAATTTCCAGAGAAATAAAAAGAGTCTGAAACGAATTCAATATCGCCTCAGACTCTTTTTATTATTTTACATATACCTCTTCTAACAAATGTAAAAACTCGCCTTGTTTACCCGCTAATTCAGGACATTTGTTAATATCAATCCACTCATAACAAAATACTAAACCTTTGTCTTCCTCACCGGCACTTACTATATGTTCCCACGTATCTTTCACATCTGTTAATAATGAAATGTGGAAAAAATGACGTTTTTGATATTCCTTTTTTTCTTTCATATAAATAATGTAATCAGAAAGGAAGCGTTCGATACAAAAATGGCGTAGTCCTGACTCTTCTTGTACTTCGCGTAAAATTGCTGCCTCTAACGTTTCCCCTTCATATACTGTCCCACCTGGCACTTGGATACCAGCCTCTCGTATATCACGATGTTTAAAAACGAGTAGTTGCATAACCCCTTCTTTTTCTCTCGTAATATATGCATGTACCTTTTTCTTATATAACATCGTCATCTTAGCCCTCTCCCCTCAATTCATTACTGCGTTACTTCTTCAAGCGTCAGTTGGTTTTCATATAAATATGTAGCTTGCGGATTCCCAACATACCGTACATGCCACGGTTCATAACGATAGCCGGTAATCCCTTCTTTCTCTTTCGTATATCGAATAACAAAACCAAACTTATGGGCATTTTCAGAAAGCCACTTTCCTTCTTTCGTCTCCCCAAAAACAGTTTCTAACTGAAATTTAGCAGATTGAGATGTAATATCCATAGCTAGTCCTGTTTGATGTTCACTCGTACCAGGGACTGCACTAGACATCGCTGTCTTTGCTTCTCCATCTTGTTTTTTATACATTGTATTTAATGCTTTTTGTCGATCAAAAGATCTAAATCCAGAGACTGCAAAAAGGAAAATCCGCTCATTATCGGCTTGCTGAATCATTTCCTCAAGTGCCACCGCTGCCTCTTTCCTCATCTTTTTCTTCTCCTGATCACCTTCACTAGAATAACGTACTTTCGGAACAACTAAATCTGGCGGTCTATACCCATCTGGTAAACGCCTATTTTTATTCACGAGTACAAGCATCGAATTTGGATTACTAATGACTGCGATATCCCCATCCATATTAGCAATCGTTTCTTTAGCTTTCGGAAATATATTGTTTACATTTACTTCCCGCGCCTCTTGCTCCTTGTACATCTTATAATTTATTCCTGCTACTCCAATGATCAGTATCATTGCTACGGTACCAAGTAGTGCCCATCTTTTTTTCATATAACGACCTCTTATTTTAATAATTTGGCCATTTCATACTCATCGATACCTTTTCCATCGATGATAAGAGCAGATTTTTTGACACCTTCTTGTGCAAATCCAATTTTGCTATATAGTGCCTGAGCTCTTGTATTGTGGGCCATTACCGTTAATTCTAAACGCCATACATCATGTAATCTTGCCCACTTCTCTACTTCTTTAAACAAACTCGTTCCAATACCTCGGCCACTATACTCTTGCAAAATACCAATTACAATGCCTGCCACATGTCTCTTTCTTTGAATATTATTTCCATTAACTAAAATAAACCCTACTATTCTCTCTTCTTCAACTGCTACAAATATTGTCGCATATTCATTTTCTATAAAACGATGGACCATCTTTTCTTGTTGCTCTACTGTAGTTTTTCTTTCTCCTGGTTCGTATAACATAAATTTCGTTTCTTCGTCTAATTGCTTACTTAATTGTAAAAATAGTGCTGCATCTTCTGCTCTAATCTCCCGAATCACCTTGATCACCCTATCCATTTTGTTAGTTAAAAATTTTCCTTGTAAAAAGATTTTCTCCACTATTCCGAAAATTCCTTTTTAAATTCCTTACTATAAATAGACAAATTTCGATATTGCTATAATGATAGGAAATTATGTCTATACTGTGACATGTCTTATTGACCATAACTTATGCTCAAAAAAAATAAACATAAGCTTCTCACTTACGTTTATCCATTCACTTTTTCAGCTTGCCAAAAATATTCTCCAAATGCTTTAGCAAGAGCATCAATTGATCGATTCAATTCTTCATCTGTATTATCTACGCCACCAACTTCAATTAAAATCGCCTGTCCTGATAAGTCTTGATTATAAACACCATTCCCTGTTTGGAAGCCTTTTTGAATAACACCTCGGCTTACTCCCGGATATTTCTTACTAATTGTCTCATGTAAAGCCGTTGCTAATTGTAAGTTTTTTTCATAGTTTTTGTTACCTTTCCCAATTACAAAAGCAAGCTTCGCATATGATTTATCTCCAATTGTTTTTGTCGTGACGTTTTTGCGTGCACTATCACGGTGCAAATCAAAAAAGTATTGGAGTTCTTTATTTCCAGTCATAGCTTGTTGTACAATTTCTCGGGACATTTTATAAGAACTATTACTGTTTAATCCTTTACTTATTAACTTTTGGCCGACATCAGTCTTATCGTTAGTAGCACCTATACCTTCACTTTCCAGTTGTTCCCGAAAACGATCTCCAACTATTGAAATATTCGTTACAGAACTCGTTGCTTTATTCGGATCTGGATCATTCGTTAAGTTCAGTAACGGCAAATAAGATTCCCAACTATGTGTATGATAAATAAATGCAACTTGTCTTTTTCCCGTCGTTTGAGATGGTTGTTTCTTCTCTTTATTCGGATCAGGCTTAGGAACTTGTCCAGCTTCTCCAGTCCGTTCCTTCACTACTTCTTCAAGAGGAACACTCGATTCTATTGGTAAGTTGGAGTAATTTGTTCCTTCACCTGCTATAACGATTTCTGTATCATATTTCCCAAATCCCGGAAGTTCTTTCCCGACAAAACTACGTACATCATCAAAACGAATATTCGTAGCCATCGAAAAAAGGAATGAAGAAATAGAAAAGTCTTGATTCAAATTCCGGTACTCCTGTGTAAAATAATGATTCTCTTTCCCAATAACGTACATGTAACCATTCATTGATAACTCATTTAACCAATTATATAAATACGTTGACTTCGTCTCTTTCATAGAAGTAACCATCATACTAATAAGAAAAAAAGTCGCCAATACCGTAGTAATAACAAATAAAATTAACTTGCGTACACTCGTTAATTTCACATAAAAAAAGCCTCGATTCATACTATCACCCTCTCTATTTCAAGTTATGTACAAGCTCTAGAGAATAGACCGCTTAAATTTCGGCTATATTGTTAATGAGGTGAAATGAATTGAAGCTACTAATAGGAGCATTACCAATCGCTCTATCAATTACTTTTTATTTACTTGGTTTACATCCTAAAATTCGTATTGTGCTACATATTTTCGCATACTTAGCACTGTATGTACTCGGGACAATTATTTCTATTAATATATATGATGTTTTAATACAAAATTTAGTTTTCATGACAAGCATTCATGGAATTTTACTAAATCCACTTTTTCTACTTGCAGGAGCATATATAGGTATATACATTTTGCACTTAATTTTGTCTCACATTATTATGAAACTAATGAATTCCAAAAATGGAGTGTAACGAAATGCAGCCACCATTCATCTGTCATAAATGTAAAAAAAGAATAGCGAGAAAGAAAGATCTTATTACCTCTACATGGCATTTTCGCTTTTATTTATTTCACAACACTTGTTTCAAAAATCAGCAATTATTTGTCTCACGTTTTATTCCTATAAATACACTTTTGGGTTTTCTTCTTAATATATACGGTCTTATTACTGGTAGCATTCTAATGTTCACGGAGCCATCTATCGTTTGGCTTATTTTTTTGCTTCCTATTTTATATCGTTTTTTTTCCTATTATTACGTTGAACGTTTTTTCTCTAAATAACTAGTAGACTGACCTCTAGGAATGCTTAAACACTCCCATTCATTTTCTTTTAACATTTTACCAATGTAGATAATTTGACCAATATGTAAAGCATAATGAGAAATTTGCCTTTCGATCGCTTGCATTACAGTGTGTGCTTCTCCGCGAATGTATACTGTCTTCAATAGGTGTTCCGGCGTTATAGTATTCATCGTTTTAAAAACATGTTCCCACCCTTCTTGCCACGCAGCGAGAGCTTCTTGTTTTGAATTGTAGCCGCCTTCAAATTCACCATCTCGATTACGATCTGTTTTTTCACCATCGGACGTTAAAAAATCCGTCCATCTTGAACGCATATTACCATGCAAATGCTTAATAATAATCGCAATACTATTTGTCTCCTCATGAGAAGACCACATTATCTGTTCATAAGATAATTGAGAAAGTACTCGTTCTCCTTGGTTTTGTGTTGTTTTGAAATTCGAAATTGCACATTGTAAATATTCTCGTCCGATATCCAAATTAACACCTACCTTCACACTAACTAATTTTCGTTCCATTCGGTAGATCCATATTAGGCTGAAGTAAAACAACATCGTCAGCTTCAGGAACTCCGCCAAGCACAAGTACTTCCGATTTAAATCCTGCCACACGCTTTGGTGGGAAATTCACAATAGCAACGACTTGTTGACCGATTAAATCTTCTGGATTGTATCTTTTCGTAATTTGAGCACTTGATTGCTTAACCCCTAACTCTCCAAAAGCGATTTCTAACTTAATTGCAGGAATTCTTGCTTCTTTAAATTCCTCTGCCTTTCTTACCGTCCCAATACGCAAATCCAAAGTTAAAAAATCTTCAAAATTAGCCATTTTATCAATCCTCCCAATTATTACTTAGACAAAGCATAAAAATCTCCTTCAAAAAAAAGAAAGGCGCCTAGGCACCTTTCTTTTGTAATTCACTTGATTCATTTGATTTATAGAAGAAGAAACCGAGAACTCCGCCAATACATGATGGGATTAACCACCCTATTCCTTCTTTATATAACGGTAACATTTGTAGTACATTTGAAATTGCGTCAATTTTGATGTTCGCACTTTCTAAACCATTAAATAAACTAATCGACAATGCACCTAATATTGCACCAATATAAATTGTATTACGCTTTCCAATCCATTTATGGAAATATGAAAGTACGATTAATACAATTGCAACTGGATAAATGATCATTAACACTGGTAAAGTTACTGCGATTAATTGTGTCAATCCTAAGTTAGATACAATTAAACTAAATACACATACTATTGTTACAATCGTTTTATGTGAAAATTTCGGGAATAAGTTCGTAAAGAAGCCAGCACAGGCAGATGCTAATCCAACCGAAGTCGTTAAACAAGCAAGTGTAATAACAAGCCCTAATAAAATTTTCCCACTCGTTCCATACAACTCATTTACAACATTCGTTAATATAAGACCACCGTTCTCTGAAACACCAAGTGATGTACTTGTTGAACCTAGATAAGCAAGTGATAAATATATTAACGTTAAACCTATTACAGCAATTACTCCTGATACGACTGTTATTTTTGCGATTTGTCCGCTCTCTTTTATTCCTTTTGAGCGAATAACTTGTACAACAACAATTCCAAACACAAGAGCACTAATTGCATCCATCGTTAAATACCCTTGAATAAACCCACCAAAGAAAGCATTTTCTTTATAAGCAGCGAGTGGTGCAGCCGGTGTTCCAATCGGATCAATAATTGCCTTTCCGACAATAACAGCAACTATTAATACTAACAACGGTGTAAGGAACTTTCCAAACCAATCAACTAATTTAGATGGATTTAATGATAAATACCACGTTACTCCGAAGAAAACTATAGTGTAAAGGAACAGCATGTACCATTCTGAAACCATTGCTTCTGATAAAAACGGCTTCATTCCCATTTCAAACGAAACAGCTCCAGTACGCGGGATCGCAAAGAATGGTCCAATTGCTAAATAACTAACTAGTGGAAAAATAAACGCAAATATAGGGTGAACTCTAGAAGATAGCGCTTTCAAGTCCCCCTCTACAAACGCGACAGCTGTGACAGCTAATAGGGGTAATCCGACTCCTGTTACTAGGAATCCAATTGTAGCAATCCAAACATTTTCTCCTGCTTGTTGACCTAAAACTGGTGGAAAAATTAAATTTCCTGCTCCTAAAAATAATGCAAATAACATTAAACCGATTGCTAACGTATCACCTGGCCTTAATCGTCCCTTCATTTCTTTCATTTGCATAGCACTTTTTCATTGTTTTTCTCTATTCTCACAATATGCTATGCATCCTCCTCTCTGTTCATAATCATAAAATATGCCCCTTACAAAGCAATGTCTTTCTCCATAATTTCTCCATTCCCCTTTTAATTACTCCAAATAATAAATTTGATTTTTTTGAATATTTAAGTTATTAGAGTGTTATAACGTGGAGTTTAGTTGTCAGACCTCTTTGTTTTTATCACACATATAGTAACATATTTGGTTGAAAAATAAAAACATATTTTTAAATAGAATTTTTTGAAAATCAAAATTATCCACACATACCTCCTTTATTTATTCTATTACACAAATTTTTTTAGAAATTTAAGATTTTTACATTTTATTATATTTGAATATTTTTATACGAAAGAAAATGAAAGCCATCAAAAAATAAGATGGCTTTTACTTGTTACTCTATCGTTTCAACTTCACGTGGATTATTCATCTCTTCAACATACACAACTCTAAATCCATGATCTTCTAAATCCTTTAGCAATGTTTCTAATTCACTATCTTCAAACTCTTCTCCCAATGTAAACATTATTCTACGTACTAATAAAGCATCATTATCAAAAGTCATTAAGCTTTGAATACCAGTGTATTTCTTTAGCACTGTCGATAATTTTTGAATGGCCCCATTATAATCTTGTGTTCCAATCATGACAGAATATTTACTAGAATGGACTCCCCATGCATCTTCTAATAGTTCAAAAACTTTTTTATGAGTTAAAATACCAAGGAAGACCCCTTTTTCATCAACTACTGATAAATACGGTAGTTTTTTAATTGTAAAAAATACTTTAAAGAAGGAAGAGTCTTCTCTCACGTACCCATTCTTATCGTTCAATAATTGTAATACATTATCTTCAAGTGAACCTTTATATTCTAAAATATCTACTTTGTATACATTCCCTAAAAACTTCTCTTTTTTTTCATCTAAAACTGGTACACAACGATACCCCGTCTTATTTAAATGCTCCAGCGTTTCCCCTACCGTAATTGAACTTGAGCAAAACAAAACTTCCCTCTTTGGCACATAATTCCCTTTAATCCTCATAAAAAAAGCCTCCTTATGCTAAAATACTTTCTGTGCCATAACTATATTATATTTTCAGAAAAAAATAAATATATTATTTTATTTTTCTGAAAATTATTCTTTTTTCCGTCATAATTTATTCATTAATCATACACTTGTACTCTCTTCAGCATCAAAAATCCCTTCTGAATTCTGGATCACTTTAATGCATCATTGTACGGACCTAATTGCTTTTTAGAAAAATAATGATTTGTCTCCTTACTTTTCATTAACATATTTCCTTTTATAATTAAAAAATAGGTAGCTACTAGAAAATAGATCAGCCCTAATATCCAATCCAAATTTGTAGCTAGATTGTGTAAAAGAACATATCTCATATATGCATAACCAATCGGAACATGTAGTAATACAACCGCACCTAATCCCGGATTGTATATTGTTTTAGCTTTTATATTCGCAAAAATACCATGCCATATGAATTGAAAAAATCCCATTAAAATAGGTGCCATCCCAAGCCATATTATATTTTGAAAGAAAACCGGAAGTAAATAAAAAACATATGCAATCAAAATATTTATTACCATAGCAGATTGCGTATTTAATGGATAGCGATCTGGTATATCACTTTTAAATATAACTACATTAAACAGACCAGCGAAATAACCTGGCCAACGATACTCTTCAAATTGATGCACTAAAATGGCCACAAAACTTAACGCTAACAGTACTTTCATTTCACTTATTTCTCCCAAATTCGCGACTAAACAAACAACGACAACAATAGCCACAACTAACCCTACATCACACCAATGCTTTCTAATAAAACTAATCATCTCTATCACCCACTATCTCAATTTTTATAAAAATAGCGTTCAAATAGGAAATCAATCTGTTTTTCTACAGGCAGTACTCTTATATCTGCCCCTGATTCAAGAATTGGCATCATTAATGCTGGAAGAAAAATAGATCCAAATATTTGCACTGTCATCATCATTAAAATTTCCTGATCCGTTTCATTTGTTATTTCACTCAAAATATTCTTCACTTTACTAAAACCTAGCCTCTTCAAAAAATCTCCATATTCGTATTGAGATGTAAATACCGTAGTTCCCATTGCAATAATCTTCCTAACTAACTCAGGATATTGCCGAATTACTAGTACATAATCAAATAAAAATATTTTTAATCTTTCTTTCGCTGGCACTGTAATATCATCTAAAATAGAAAAAGTGCCTTGAAAGCTAATTAATAAGACTTTAATCGTCTCACTAATCAACTTTTCTTTTGAACCAAAATGGTAATTTACAAGCGCAATATTTACATCTGACAATGCCGCAATTTTCCTTATCGTTATACTTTCGAAACCTTCGTTTTTAATTAACTCCAATGTTGTATTTAAAATCTTTTCTTTCGTTGATATGTTTTCATTTCCCCTCAACTTATCTCCCCCTCTAGAATTTATTAGTTAAACAATGATTTAAACACTGTTTAACTTTATGGTATCACCTTCCAATTTTAAAAATCAATTTAATTCTTTCGACTTTTCCCTACATTTTTTATCATTCATTCCATACAAAAAGCGTAAAAATGCTAAAATGTTCATGCTTTTTGTATTAGTGCTGTTATACACCTTCTTCTGCTTTATATCTCACACATATAATAAATTTCTAAAAATAATTTAAAACTATCCATATACCAATACGTAAAGAAAAATATGTTGTAACTTCATCCGAAAAAAGCTAAAATAAGAATAAGAATTTTCTGAATATTCAAAGAGCAGGTGATTGAATGTCCTTATTGCGCTCACATATATGTAAATTTATAGCCGGTGTTTTGATTATTTTTGTCATAAGTCCTCTTCCAGCATTATTCATTACACATAATTATTCCTACTTAACTGGATTTGTAAGCATTTTCCATAATCTAATGCAGTCTTCTTCCATTTCAATTCCAACAATTGATTGGATGCATGAACCTATCCTTTTCTCAGCAAATCAGCTTATACATACACAAAATATAATACATACCTCTAACCATTCGTCACCACTGTTCCCCTACATATGGGAAATATATTTTTTATCGATCGTTCGTTTCACATTCACTCTTGTAATCGGTTTCTTTATAAGTCTAGGAATTGGCCATCTATTTTTAAAAGCACCAAACTCATTAAAAAAGTGTAGTTCTTTATTTCGCTGGATACCGTATTCTTTTGGCACTGTGATATTACAATGTTTAGTCCTATTATCACTTCTCTACATCGCGAAATTCATAAAGTTTCCTTTCTTCTCCTCTTTTATCATCGTATGTAGCACTTCTATGATAATCGTTATGCAAGCAATTAAAAAATGGCTACCGTTCTTAAATACTACTAATGAATACGAAATAAAAAATTCATCTTTCCTTGTTGATACGTTATTTATTGCGCTTACTTCCAATCATAAATCTATTTTGAGTTCCATTATTCTTTCATTCGTTTTTATGGAATGTATTTTTCATACAAATGGACTATTACAATTTATCGTCCAATTTGGCAAAAATGCACCTATAGTTGTCACAATTGGTTTATTACTACTTTATATTCCATATAGCATCTTATCGTTTCTCCAAGCTTTATGGACAACAAACTACCCTAAACAGAACACGTATACTTTAACTAGAAGTATTTCGAAACCATAACATAGAATAACCGTCTACTTAAATTAAAAGTAGACGGTTATTCCTATTATATAGAGGACAAAATAACAGCAAATTAAAAAACTACTATAGAAACCTACCAATATTTGCCCATTTTCTTTGACTAATCTTTTCATTTGGATTTATTATAAAAGTATAACATAATTGCAGGAGGTGACATCTTTATTCCAAATTAGGAGTAAAGAACACACTTGGACATATTAAATATTTTTCTCATCTTTATACTTATCCTTATTTCTGGTTTTTTCGTTGCTTCAGAATTCGCTGTCGTAAAAGTACGAAAAAGTCGAATTGACCAGCTTGCAAATGAAGGTAATAAGCAAGCATTGGCTGCAAGAAGCGTTTTATCTAACTTAGACGTTTATTTATCCGCTTGTCAGCTTGGCATTACTATCACCTCTTTAGGACTTGGTTGGCTTGGTGAACCAACTGTGGAACATTTACTGCGACCATTATTTGAAAAAATCAATATTACTGGAACAATGGCTAACACGTTATCCTTTATTATTGCTTTTAGTGTGATTACTTTTTTCCATGTTGTATTAGGCGAGTTAGTTCCTAAGTCTTTCGCAATCCAAAAAGCAGAGGTAATCACATTAAAATTTGCAAAACCACTTATTTTATTTGATAAAATTATGTATCCGTTCATTTGGCTTCTCAATAGTGCAGCTATATTTTTTACAAAATCACTCGGTTTAGAGCCTGCGAAAGAAAATGAGCTTGCTCATTCTGAAGAAGAATTACGACTCATTTTAGGTGAAAGTTATAAAAGCGGTGAAATCAATCAAACCGAGTATAAATATGTTAATAATATTTTTGAATTTGATGATCGAGTTGCGAAAGAAATCATGGTTCCTCGTACCGAGATGATTTGCTTATCTACTGAAAATACGTTAGAAGAAAATATGGATATCGTCGCAACTGAAAAGTATACACGCTATCCTATTATTGAAAAAGATAAAGACGACATAATTGGGATGATAAATACGAAAGAAATATTTCACGATCAAACAAAAGGAAATTATAAACCACTTGAATCGTACATACACCCAGTTTTAACTGTATTTGAAACAGTTCCCATTCGTAAAACGTTAATACACCTCCAAAAGAACCGCGTACAAATGGCGATTGTTATGGATGAATACGGTGGAACTGCTGGCCTTTTAACGATGGAGGATATTCTTGAAGAAATTATCGGAGAAATTCAAGATGAATTTGACGCAGACGAATCACCGATGATTGAAAAGCGTACTCCTAAGCTTACTGTTTTAGATGGGAAAGTACTCATTTCTGAAGTAAATGATATGTTTGGCCTACATATCGATGAAAGTGATTTAGATACAATTGGTGGTTGGCTTCTCTCTCAAGCAATCGATTTAAATATTGAGGCTGGCTATTCGGTTGAATATGCTGGTTTTCAATTCAAAGCATTAGAACTTGATGGGCATCAGATTAAAAAAATTGCTGTACATAAATTAGATACTACAAAGGAGTTATAAAGTGACTGTTTTACTAACAATTTGTATCATTGCTTGTTTCATTGTTTCATTTCTTGCCTTTATATACCCCATTATTCCTGGCATCCTTGCCGTATGGGCTGGCTATTTCATTTATCATTTTGGAATAAATGGCGGAGAGTTGACGACATCTTTTTGGATTATTCAAGTCATTTTTACACTCTTCATTTTCGTTGCTGACTTTATTGCAAATGGATACTTCCTAAAAAAATACGGAAGTACAAAATCGGGCGAACGTGTTGGTATGGTTTCTATCATTGTCGGATCGTTCTTCTTCCCGCCATTTGGTCTTATTATCATACCGTTCTTATCTGTATTTATTACGGAACTAATGCATAAAAAGGCGCCAAAAGACGCCCTTTTAGTCGGAATTGCAACTGTAGTCGGTTTTTTAAGTAGTACAGTAGCCAAAGCCATTCTCCAAATCATTATGATTATCATCTTTGTATGCTATATCATTTTTTAGCCATCCCTATTTTGGGATGGTTTTTTAATATGAAATACCTACTCGGCTTTTCTCGTATAAGCTTTTATTACGTAAACTCCATGTAAAATGAGCTGTATCACCAACTGTGATTTTCGATCCATCTGTTGGCAACATATCTTTTTCAGTTCGATATACACCTGTTACATCACCATCTATTAAATGCGTCGGACAAACAACAGTCCAACATAGTTTACTATTATTCAGCGCTTCATAAGCAGCTAAGTGATCTTCCGCAGCTGTTGTCATTTTTCTTTTCGATTCTTTTGATTGGAAACGATATATACTTGGGTTTATTCGCGCTTGTAAAATACCAGCCGTTCCTATTGTAACAATTTTCTTTATGCCCTCTTCTTCCATTTGTTTTATAATAATCGGTACACTCTTCTCTAACGTCCCATTTCGATCAGTTCCAAGAGCACTAATTACAATATCACATCCTTTAATCGCTTCCTTTATATCGTCTCCGTTTAATACATTTCCCTTAATAACATGCAACCTTTCATGCTCTGTTTCTACTCTACTCAAATCACGAACTAATACCGTTACTTCATATGAATCTTGTAGTGCCAATTTCATAATGTGTGATCCTACTCTACCTGTCGCTCCTAATATACATACTTTCATATACTATCCCCTCTTCAGTTCTTTCTCTCTATTTTTCCGTAAAACATACAAATATACAACAAAAAAGCTTCCTCGTATATGTGAGGAAGCTCTATTATCCATTTATCCCGCATTAACGGGCAGTAAATTCGGCGAATGCGAGGAAGTTAGGTGGGAGATAACTGCCCGTAAATGCCCGATTGGTGAGGGCTAATAATCAGTGGGGATGGACAAAACCCCCACTGATTAAAGTTTCACTTTATTTCTTTTCTTTCGAATCAGAAGACTTGTCTGTTCCGCTTGTTTCTTTATCTTTCTTTTCATTTTGCTTTGTTGTTGTGTCATCCTCTTTCTTTTTATCCTCATCTTTACTACAACCTACCATTAATAAAGAACTTGCAAGTGCCATAGCAGTTAATGACTTAACCCATTTGTTCATTTGCGTTTCCTCCCTTTGATAGAATATGTACAATCCCATATTACTCTTTATTTTTAAAGGAAAGATTTAAAAATAGTAAAGATACAGTAAACTATTGTAAATTTTCAGATAACATAACCGATCTTTAATCCCCCCTCTAATTAGACATAAAAAAACTAAGGCGCCTTTCATTCCACCTTAGCTTTTCACGCGAATTTTTCATTTTCATATACATGTTTAATCTTATATTCCTTCTTCACAACATATTGCCAAACATTATATGCGTAACGATTCATTTTCACAAAACAATTTTCCAGAAAAGAACGAAACTCCGGGTTCGCAACTTCTACTGCCACTTGAGCAAACTTTAATGCTAATCGTTTCAGATGTGTAATATAACAAATTGCAATCCCCATATCCCCTGTATATTCATTATCTGTTTCCCTATCCATTTCTGTAAATTCCGGCCACATTTGTTTACAAGTTATATGCTGTATATTTTCTCCTTCTTGAAAATTCACTTGTTCATTATATGCTTGTAACATATACGGCAAATGATGCTGTAAAATATCCTTTAATTCTTCATCTCGAACCTTGCCCGTGTACTCTCCAACTTTATATATAAGTGTGTAACTATATGTCATCAATTCTTTCATACAATCCATTAAAGCTCCTCCCTTCCTATTTTTCATCTATATACTATAAATATGATGCGATAACATTTGATATTCTTGCTAGAAACCAATCCCAGCTACTAATTTTCTCAAAATCTTCTTCAGAAAATCGTTTTGATTTATGAAAGTCTCCTTTTAATCGACTCCATACGTCAGCAACGACTTTCTTGTCATATATGAAACAGTTAGATTCGTTATTTAAGTAAAAACTTCTATTATCAAAATTTGCTGTACCGATATCAACGATTTCCTCATCGATGATTGTTACTTTCCCATGAAAAAATCCATTTCGATATTGATAAATCTCCGCTCCAGCATCTAACATGTCTTTCAAATAAGGGTAGGCAGCTTGTTTTAACAATACGGCATCACTTTTAAATGGAACGAGAATTTTCACACGGACACCACGATTTAATGCATCTTTCAGTCCTTTTACCATCTCTTTACTCGGTACAAAATATGGTGTAGCGATAATTAAGGAATGTTTTGCCTTCTTTAAAAGCGCTCCATACTCCTGCCATAAACCTTTCCCATTCGAAAATACATATTGATATTTTACATTTCCTTGTACAGGTAACTCTTGACGTATAGGGACCTTTTCTCCCGTATCTTCCTGCCAATCTTCCGCAAATTTCCGTTCCATATCAGTAGCTCCATTCCCTTCGATGCGTACATGATAATCACGCCACGGACCAAATTTAGGATCCTGCCCAAGATATTCCTTTCCGATATTGAAGCCACCAATGTACGAAACTTTCCCATCTATAGTAACAATGCGTCTATGATTACGTTGATGCAAAGAATAAAATAAGTTTTTTAATTTAAGTTTTTTACTAAATGTAAACTTCACGCCTTTTTCTTTTAATTGATTGATTATCTTTTTCTTAAGCTTATATCCGCCAATGCGGTCTACTGACAATTTCACATCTACTCCGCTAGATGCTTTTTTCTCTAATAATTGTAAGAATTCTTTGCTTACCTCATCTTTACCTACAATATAAAAATGAATATACACATTCTTTTCTGCACGATTTATATTCTCAAATAAACTTCTATATAACTCGTCACCGTTCGTATATAATTGAAAATCCCCTGACCGAATTTTTTCTAATTCATATCCACTAGCCATTTTCTTCCCCATTTCCACATCAACGTTCATCCATATGAATACACCTATAAAACAAATTATTACAATTAAAAAGTGCTTCATGGATACGTTCCTTTCTCTAACTACTGTTATTCCTATATCTTTCCTTTTTTTAAACATTATCATACAAAAAATATGTCATTGCATGATATACGTCCATATCAAACAAGAGCTCATCTGCATATTGTATGTTGTATCTTAAAATAAAAGGAGGAAATAACAATGGGCTTCGCACATGGTAATGGATTTGCGCTACTAGTCGTATTATTTATCCTCTTAATTATCGTCGGTGCTGCTTGCTTCTGCTAAGCAGTTATTGTAATACGATATGGGGATGAAAAAACTATAAAAGCGGACACCTATTTTTAGGTGTCCGCTTTTCATTTCATAAAATCCCCTAGCCCATTACAAAAATAGTACCACTAGGAAAGTATTTTACATCAAAAAGTTAGCAGTGTAGCTACCTTCTTACTCTCCGCCTTACGAATATGACGCTGTTCTGCACGTAACACAGCAATTCGATGCAATTCTTTCTCCTCTTCTGTCTCAGGGATAACACGCGGTACAGGAACTGGATTATTCTCCTTACTAAGCGCAACAAAAGTAACGAATGAAGTTGCTGCTACACGTTTTTCACCTGAAATTAAATCTTCTGCTACTACTTTCACAAATATCTCCATAGAAGTTCTTCCCGTCCAAATTACGAAAGATTCATAACTAACACAATCTGAAGAACGTACTGGGTATAAGAAATCTACCCAATCCATAGACGCTGTGACACATTCCATTCTCGAGTGTCTCGTTGCTGAAATTGAAGCAACCATATCCATCTCCGCCAATATCTTTCCACCAAATAGCGTGTTATGATCATTTAAATCCGTTGGAAATACTCGACTCGTTTTAAAAACTCTTGATTCATTAGCTGTTTTACCCTTTACTTCAGTCATTGTTATCACCCCTTTAATTATATATCCCTAATATCCAAGCATTTACTACATCTCATGAACTACACGTTTAATATTAACAATTTTTAGAACTTTTAGTCCACAAAAAAGAACCGATTTTATCAATCGGCTCCTCTAAATACATATTGTTCTTTCGGCTGTTCAACTTTATTCCATTTCGTTACTTCTAAAACAGGAATATTCGCATGAAACGGCTGATAAAATTCAGTTGAAATTTCTCCTTCTACTTGAATCCAATCATCGTTTTTCCACTCTACACCTTCTGGTTTTTTTACTAACATACCATATACACCAGAATCCGCTACGCAATGTATAATACCGAAACGGAATAAGAAATATTGTTCTTTCTTAGAAGAGTCATCGCGGAAAACAAAGCCTTTAAATGATAAAGTTTTACCAGTAAATTCACCAGGATAATTGTAAATTGTCTCCATACCCTTTAGGAAATCTTCATCTTTTAATGCAATATTGTCTTTCGTAACAAACTCTTTCTTCCCTTTTTCCATTACACCACGATATCCTTCTTTTCCGTAATAAATACTCGTATCTGGTCTTAAGAATTGTCTCGTCATAAATGGATCTTTACTTTCCGCTTGTGCAACAGGAAAATGGAATCCCTTCGCTTTAACAATGTCCGAATCTAATGTTGCAATTGGGAAAAATAATCCTGAAATAATTGGGAAACAGAACAATGTGTACGAAAATGCTTTTTTCCACCATGTATTTTCATCTTTTGAATGATCATGCCCACAATGGCTGTGATCACAACTACAATCTTGTTTCTCTTTTTCCTTTTGATGCTCTTTCTGGAAAACGATAATAATTTGTATAATCGTTAAGAAACCTAAAATAATAGCTGCAGTTTTTGATAAATAGGCGTACTTCATATTTATATACTTCGTAATGTTACCGGAAATATGAAGCTGTCCAATTAAAATTGTAAAACCTAGTAATATATATGCTCGAAACATAACCTACCACCCCATCGCATAAATGAGTAGTGAGCTTGCATAAACAACAAGTGTAACTGTAACCGTCACAACAATTACAAATTTTGTTTTAAATGTCGCAAGCATCATAAACATATTTTTAATATCCACCATCGGTCCATATACGAGGAACGCGACAAGTGACGCTGTTGAAAATGTACTTTGGAACGAAGAAGCAATAAATGCATCCGCCTCTGAACAAAGTGATAAAATGAAAGCAAGTCCCATCATAACAGCTGATGAAGAAAACGGACCTTGTCCAATTGCAAGCAATGTTGAAGTTTGTACAAATACTTGAACCGCAGCTGCAATTAACGCACCTAGCACTAAATATTTTCCCATTGAGAAGAATTCCTCAACAGCATGTGTACATACATCCCACATTTTTTTACGTAACGGACGCTTATGATTCACTTCTGGGAAGTGATCATCTCTTAATTGATGTTCTTTAAACATAAATGATAATATAATTCCAACGATAATTGCTACGATAATCGCTACAATAGAACGATACCATACCATGTGCATACTACTTCCAAAAGCAACATATGTTGCAAATAATACAACGGGATTAATAATCGGTCCAGTTAACATAAATGCAATTCCTGCATAGGGTGGAACCCCTTTTCCGATTAATCGTCTTACAATCGGAACAATTCCACATTCACATCCAGGAAACATCATACCTAAAAAAGTAGCTAATAAAACGGACAGAAATCGGTTTTTAGGCATCCATTTTGCCACCATATCTTCTGTCACAAACATTTGAATGAATCCTGAAATAAATACACCAATTAGCACAAAAGGAAGTGCTTCGATTAATATTGAGATAAAGATTGTATTCATTTGCAGGAATGCTTTCGGTAATTCAAACAATTCCATGATGTATTTCCTCCAACTTTTCATTAACAATATGTAATTTTAACCCCATTTCATTATTTGAACAAGGGTTATACGGAATTCATAACCTTCATACACATTACATTTCACAAGTTATATTCTGTTCCAAAATTGAGATTTCATAGCAAAAAAAGCTGCTCTAGCGCAGTTTGACAACTATGCTAGAGCAGCTTTCTTATCATTAAAAGTAACGTTTCTTCCAAAAAACAAATGCTAAAGTGAAAGATAATGTTACACATATTATAAGTACAATTACAAAACCATATGCTTCCCCTTCAAATGGAACCTTTACATTCATTCCAAAGAAACTAGAAACCATCGTTGGTAATGATAAAATGATTGTAATAGAAGTCAACAGTTTCATAACACTATTTAAATTGTTAGAAATAACCGAACTGAATGTATTCATCATTCCACTTAAGATGTGACTATATATTTCCGCCATTTCAATAGCCTGCTTATTTTCAATTAATACATCTTCTAGTAAATCTTGATCGTCTTCATACATTTTCAAAAATGTACTGTTTCGCATTAATTTTTGAATTACAATTTTATTTGCCTTTAATGATGTTGTAAAATAAACTAAACTTTTTTCAAGGCCGAGCAATGTGAAAATTTCTTTATTTTTCATCGACTTATTTAATTGGTGCTCTAAATCGATTGTTTTTCGATTTATTTGCTTTAAGTATCTTAAATAATAAGTAGAAATTGTATATAAGAGCTGCAGTGCAAAGCGTGTTTTTTTAAACGTATAAAATTCTTTAATACGTTGATTAATAAAACGTTCAAAAATTGGATTCTCTTCTAAGCAAATTGTAACGAAACAATCTGGCATTACAATCATACCTATTGGAATCGTGTCATAAATTGAATTCCCCTCTTCATCATGCCTAACTGTCGGAATATCGACGATGATTAAGGTATTATTGTCTTCCTTTTCAATACGAGAGCGTTCTTCATCATCCAAAGGGTCTTTAATGAAATCTAAGTCTACATTTAAAGTTTGTACTAAATACTGAATTTCCTCTTCAGTTGGATGAAGTACATTAATCCAGCAACCCTTTTGCATTTCCTCAATCTCTTGTAGTTTTCCGTTTCGGTCTGTTAAATACATATTTAACATACTATCACCCCGATTCTTTTTACATGTGGGAATCTACCTCACTTAAACAACAGTTTTTGAACCGCTATTTTCAGCATATGAAACATACGTTTAAATTTCAATAGAAAAATTATTTTGAAAACGCTTTTACGTGAAAAATATTATAAACGTAGAAAAAGACAGAGGATTCTCTGCCTTAAAAGCTTATGTTGCTTTTATAACATATTTAGAGAGCATCCACAAGTTAAAACCAACTGAAATCGTATAACCAGCGTAAGTTGAAATGATAAAACTTACATAATCGAAATACGGAAGCAATACAATATTTAATATTATCTTTACAATAATTCCGATTACTAAACCTAATACTGTTTTCTGTTGTTGATTGATTCCTTGCAGCATGGCGGCCGTTACAGTAAAGAGAGAAAATAGTATACACGCAGGAGCATAATATTGTAGAATAACACTTCCTATCTCCGGATCATTCCCAGTACTAAACAAAAGCGTATATATTGGTTTTGCTAACACCATCATTCCAATCGCCGCTGGTACCGTAATCCCTACTACTAATATATTCGTCTTTGTAAAATGTTTATATAGTAACTTCGTATTCCCTGCTGTATAAGCTTTCGTCATCTCTGGAACGAGGGACATACTAAAAGCAGTCGCAACTGAAACGGGGATAAGTACAACCATTTGAACAAGGCCAATTATCGCATTGATTTTTTCCGCTTCTCCTTGCATATATCCAATTTGTATAAGTAGTTTATTAATTGTAAATGTATCAATAGTCTGATACAAAGGAATTGCTAAACCAACCACGACGAAAGGAATAGAATATGTAAAGAGCTCCTTATACAACGAGAAGAAAGATTTCGTCGTTTGCGGTATACTTGCCATCTCTTTTTTCTTTAAATGCCTTCTCCTTCTTACATAATACGCAGTTAAAACAGTTAATCCACCTATCGCTCCCATGAAAGCACCAAACGTTGAAATACCAACTGCTAGCGAAACAGACGCTTTTAAAACATATAATACGACAAAACTTCCTATCAATATGGTTAAGACCCGAAAGAATTGCTCTACAACTACACTTAATGCAGAAGGGCCCATCGACTGAAACCCTTGAAAGAAGCCTCTTAATAAACTCATTACTGGTACAAGTATTAACGCAAAACTTACAATTTGAATGTTAGTAGCGACTGCAGTTACACTATTCCCCGTTTGATCACTTCCATCAACTACAAGTTCAGCTAAATGCGGGGCTAATACATATAGTGTGAAACATGATACAACTCCCATTATTAACATAAAAACGATACCACTCTTTAGTACTCTTTTAACTGTATGATAATCATTTAGTTGATCATATTTTGATACCATCTTTGAAACAGCGAGCGGTAACCCCATCGTCGCTATACTCAGCATAATCGTATAAGGACGATATGCATATGTGTATAGAACGTACCCGCTCGTACCAACCATTGCTGTAAATGGTATAATATATATAAACCCTAACATTTTAGATATCATCGTTGCCATCGTTAAAAATATCGTTCCACGTATAAACGGTGACCCTTTCATTACATTCCTCCGCTACGCTTTATTATTACACATTATGGACAACTCCTTTTGTTTAGAACCGAAACAAATAAAAAAGCCAATGAATCATCATTGACTTTAACGTGTTGTTTTTTTCTTTTTCAAATACTTTAAACCGAAGTATAGTGCAATAAAGAGCACAGCTCCTATAATTATGTAATGTGTGTAATCAGATGCATACTCTTTAATATGACGCCAATTTCCACCAAGTTTTTCACCTAAGTATATAAATAGAATTGACCATGGAATGATCGCTACAACCGTATAAAGTGTAAATAGTTTTAATGGCATCTTAGCTAGTCCTGCTGGAATAGAAATAGCATGACGTACTACTGGGATAAAGCGTGCAGAAAATATTACGCCTGCTCCGTAACGCTTAAACCAACCTTCCGCTATGTCTAAATGGTGTTTATTAATAAGTAGATATTTCCCATATTTCTCTACAACTGGACGCCCTCCGTAGTATCCAAGCCAGTATAAAAAGATTTGCGCTAAAGTACCACCAATAGTTCCGGCGATAACTGCACCCACAAAACTAATTTTACCATCCGCTACTAAAAAGCCAGCATACGAAAGTACAATTTCACTTGGGATTACTTCAATCATTAAAGCAAGAGCTACTCCAAAGTACCCTAAGCTTGCAAAGAATTGCAATAACTGATCTATTATATTCGCTAACATATTCTTTTCTATCTCCTTTTTTCTTCACATACCCCCCATTATCACATAAAGATTGCCATCTGCCAATATAATCATGTGAATCTCTTCGCCTAACTCATAGATTTTAAAGAAGACTACACTATACTCTTTTTTGTTACAAGAATATGTACAGCCCTTCATCAATATACCCTAAAAAGATACTTGATTAATTTAATTAATCAAGTATCTTTTCCTTATTTCGATCCTTCATAAACGCAAACATTTCTTTAATCTGCCATTCTGTATTTCTAGCGATTGATAAATCAGGTATTTCATTTTCACTAAAAAAATCTATATCTTCTGTTTCAATACTTAGTTTCTTTTCTCCACCAACAATCTCACAACCAATAAAAATCTTATATACATGCGTTGCTGAAGGCGATGGTTGATGTTTTTCCTTATCAAATATAGCTAGTAACTTAAAATGATCTACTTCATATCCTGTCTCTTCGAAAACCTCTTTTGCTGCTACTTCTGTTGGCGTATAACCAACATCAGCCCATCCACCTGGCAACGCCCATTTCCCATCACTTTTTTCCTTCACAAATAATAGTTTTTCATTTTGACAAACAACTGCTCGTATATCAACTTTTGGTGTTTGATAGCCCGTCCCACTTGCAAATAATTTCTCTACTACTTCCCAATCTGTTTTTGTGTAATGTGACATCATCGAAATCGAAATGTCTCGTAATTGTTGGAAACGTTCTATATCATACGCATCCTTAGAATACGTTAAACCCGCTTGGGCTATAGATTGTATTTGTTTTACCCAATCAATCCATTTAATCGTCATCTCTACACAACCCCATTCTCTATCAAATACATACTATTTCACTTTTTTCGTACATCTTTATTATACAAAAAAAGAGATTGATAATGTTCCAATCTCTTTCAAAATTAATCCAATTCATGTAAGTGGTCTTGTATATACTTTCTTCTTTTATTTATATATTCATAGATCATATCAGCCTCTTGATCAAATGTTTCTAATTTTTCTTTCATATATGGATCTTGTAGTAAATACGGACGAATCGATTCACATATTCCTTCTACTTTCGGCCTCATAAATGAAACTGTAAATTGATCTTCTAATATTTCTTCTAAAATACTTCGATATTGCTTTCTAAATACAGGTATATCTAACAGCCTTGCACTTAACGTGTTATACCCTTGAATGCGAATATATTCATGATTAAGCGGTCTCCCTTGTACATCTCGCCCCCAAGTCGCATCATAATCCCACGGTATAACTTCAAATAAATTTGTTTCATCGTTATGATATAGTGCATAGTTATGAACGAAACCATCAAAGTTTTGCGTAAAAATAACTCCAGCTAACCATCGTAAATATTTATCTACATCTAGAAACTTCCCAATTTCTTTTTCATAATCTTCCCTCGACAAAGTATTTGCTTGAAATACAAATTCACTCAGTTGTTCTTCACTATTTTCATTCGAATATTTAAATTCATATCCTGCAAAGAGCTCTGTCTTAACATCTTTATCTCGCTCACTCATTAAAGAAAAATTCGCATCATCATCAATCGCATAATAAATAGAACCACTCGGTAATCCTCTACTTTTTAAAAAGTTTTCATCAACTGATTCTAACTGTAAATATACCCCTTGAATTTGACCATTAATTTTTATAAATACATGTTGTGACTTAGGTGAAAGTACACCAATATCATGAAAGAAATCTAGAGATAATTTATTTCGTATGATAGACGGATCCATAAACTCAGAATTTAAATGAAACTCTTTCGCACCTTGAAATTTTTTCGGTTTATAAAACATAACATGATAAGATTTTTTCTCAAATTCACGAATATGAGCACCACGGTAGACAATATCAATGTCATACTTCTTTTTCCCATAAGTTAATTTTGCTGGCACTGGACTATCTGACCAAATGTCTTTTTTCAATTCCACTAAGTACATTGGATGAACAAAAAAATCATATGAAAGCAGCATGTTTTCTCATCCCTTCTCAGTTCTCTTCATTCAATGTATGCACCACGCCTTGTCCATACATCCGCTATCATCCATTTATATAAAAATACACTCTTGTCCTGTTCAGAAAGAAACCGTATCTCATATCATGTTAAGGAAAAAGAATACCTTTTCAATTTAATACTCGATAAGGAGGATTTCTATGAAACGTGATATTAGAAAAGCTGTTGAAGAAATCAAAAGTGCTGGGATGGAGGATTTCTTACACCAAGATCCAAGTGCTTTTGAGTGCGATGATGATAAATTCTCTCATCATAAATGTACAACAGGGTTTAAATGTACAACAGGGCGTAAATGTACAACAGGACGTAAATGTCCAAGAACAAGATGTACTCGCGTGAAACATTGTACTTTCATTACAAAATGTACTCATGTTAAAAAATGGACATTTGTTACGAAATGTACTCGTGTGCGCGTTCAAAAATGGACGTTCGTTACGAAGGTGACGCGCAGAAAAGAATGCGTTTTAGTTACAAAACGTACTCGCAGAAAACATTGTACTTTCGTTACAAAATGCATACGCTTTGAAAAGAAATTTTTCTGGACAAAACGAAGTTTCTGTAAAAAATGCGAATTCTTCCCTCACGGACACGGTCGCTCTTGCGATGATTCATGTAATCATGGTAAGGACTGTCACGATGACGGGCATAAATGGAATGATTGCAGCGGTAGACATAAGTTCCCATGTTGCAAAAATAAGAAATTCGACCACTTCTGGTATAAAAAACGTAATTGTTAGTTTTTATGCCTACAAAAAAAGGCCGTTTTGCGGCCTTTTTTACGTTTATTGAAAATGACTTATATCTGCAAATTGTTTTACTTTTCCATTACCTTCTTCAAATTCTATTACGCTAAGACTAGCGCTATGCATAAATGGATCATCCCACACATTTTCTATTTCACTACCCGCGAAATGCCCAACAAGTAATTTTGCCGCTGCCGCATGGGAAACAATTAGTATATTTTCGCCTTTATGCTTTTCTAAAAGAAGCTGCATCCCCTCAATTACTCTTTTATGAACGGCCTCAAAATTTTCTCCTGATGTTGACTGAAAAAGATGTGGCTCATACCAAAACAATTGTATTTCTTCTGGGTATTGCCTTTCTATCTCATCGATTGTTTGTCCTTCCCATATACCCATGTTAATTTCATAAAAATGCTCATCCGCTATTATCGGTATATCACGTTCGCCCTTTATTAACTTTGCAGTATGAAGTGTTCTTTCACTCGGACTACTATAGATCACATGGATAGCTAAATCTTTCATCCGGTCACCTAATTGTTTCGCTTGTAACATACCATTTTCAGTTAAAGCTGAATTTTTACGTCCTTGCATTCGCTTCGCTACATTCCATTCTGTTTCACCGTGCCTTGTTACATATACAGTTGTTTTCATTTCTCATTCCCCCTTATCAATTTGGTCGTAATTCCCATGGTTCTATTTGCCCCACAATCCATTCATTGCAATTACTTTCAATCCCATTAATTACTCCATCTGATATTTCTTGATGAGTAAGCCATCTTCCGTATGTATCTTCTAAAATAAAACCTAATATAATTCTATGATACCGACAAAGCGTACCACCTATTTTCTCTGCAGTCATACGCGATGCTTTACTGCCTAAAATATGAAATAAACTGTATGTTTCAGACGAAAATTCTATCTCCTTACAAATGAGTGATAACGCATACTTTGCACTTGAATGTATCCATGCGACAACTAATGTTATGGGACCATTTCTCTCAATTGTACCTTTAATAGCTATCTTTACATCGTCATTATTATGATAATCTAACGGAAGGCATGTGATATTTTCTGGTGCAGAACTTGCTCCCTTCACATTTTCTAATTTCACTTCATCTCGTCCAATAATAGAAACATGGAATCCTTGCTCACAAAGCCACATAGAAACTTGCTTTAACATCCCTGTTCCCCCGATTACAAGTGCATGCAAATACTCTTCCTCCCTAGTAAAATGTCATATGTGGTTTTTCTTCCCTATAATAATTTAGACGGTCTTGTAGTGTCCCTGAATGAAACTCGAACTTGTGACCGTCAGGATCAACAAAATATATAGACTCACAATCTCTCACATTACGTTCTCTTCCTAGTAAAATATGAACATTATTTTCTTCTAACCGATGTAACAGGCGTTCAAAATCTTTTTGTTCAACAGAAAATGCAATGTGCGTATAAGATTGATGAATCTCCTTTCTGGGAATATGTTCCTCTTCGTTCAGTGCTATCCATACTCCACATATATTGAAATATGCAAGTTTTCTCCCTTTAACTAATAGTTCTCCTTCTAGCACTCTTTCATAAAACATAATAGCGTTTTCTAAATTTGATACTGAAAAACAAAGATGATTGATTCCTTTCAACACTCCACGTTCCTCCCTAAACAAATAAAAGATGAGCGAAAATTCACTCATCTTTTATTATACTATTTCTTTGTAATATATGCCCATTTATAACTAAAGTCGCCACCGAACGTATGGTTAGCAATACCATTTACATACGTCTTCTCTAAGTAAGCTGTACTTTGTTGGTACGTAGGAGAGATTGCAGCATCTTGACCAATTAAGATTTTTTCAGCTTCTGCAAGTGCTTTCCAGCGTGCTGCGTCATCTTTTAGTAGTTCTCCTTTTGATTTTGCTACTAAATCATCGTACTTCGGATTTGAATAATCCATTTCATTAAATGAGCTTCCAGTAACGAACATATCAATATATGTCATTGGGTCTGGATAATCTGGACTCCATGCAGATAATGAGAATTCATATTCAAATTTCTTTTCTAAATCTAACTTCTGCTTATATGGTTGTTGCTTCAAATTCACTTTAATACCAGGTAAGTTTTTCTCTAATTCTTCTTTAATAAAGTCGCCCACTTTTTTACGACTACCGTTATCATCATTTAGTAATTCTACTGTAATTGTATCTTGACCAAGTTCTTTCTTCGCTTCTTCCCACAGTTTTTTTGCTTTCGCAGCATTATCTTTACTGTCACGGAAATTTTTATTTACAGTACGGAAGTCTTTTCCATCTGGTCCTGTCGTAAACTTTTCAGGTACTAAGAAATACGCTGGCAATGATCCATCATTCAAAATTACATCCGCAATTCCTTTTTTATCGTACGCTAAATCAATCGCCTCACGAACCTTTTGATTTTTAAACGTTGCATTTTTTTGATTAAAACGTAGGAAATACATACGTGGGTCTAGCTTCGTTTTAAATTCATCTGGTTTATTCTTTTTATATTTGTCTACAAACTCAGAACTTAAAATGACACGGTCTGCTTGATCACTATCATATAAATTCACCCCAGTACTTGTCTCTTTTACTATACCCACATTAATTTCTTGTAATTTTACAGCATCTTTATCCCAATAATTTTGGTTTTTCTTTAACTGGTAACTTTGTTCATGTTTCCATTCACTCATTGTAAATGGTCCATTGTACAATAATTTATCTGCTTCTAATCCGTATTTATCCCCTTGTCCTTTTACATACTTTTCATTTAATGGGAAGAATGTAGGGAACGAAGTAAGCTCAAGGAAATAAGGTGCTGGTTGCTCTAATTCTACTACCAACGTTTTATCATCCTTCGCTTTAACACCTAATTGATCCGACGGTACTTCTCCTTTATTTACTTTCTGTGCATTTTTCACATCAAATAAAATAAATGCATATTCTGCTGCTATTGCTTTATCTAATGTACGTTGCCATGCATATACAAAATCTTGTGCTCGAACTGGATCACCATTTGACCATTTTGCATCACGTAATTCAAATGTATATGTCTTTTTATCTTCACTAATCTTCACGTCTTTGGCCATACCTGGAGTTGGTTTATTATCTTTATCTAGACGATATAATCCTTCCATTGCATTTACAAATACACGGAAAGATACAGAATCTGTTGATTTAGATGTATCCATTGAAGGAATTTCAGCTGTTTCTAGCAAATTTAAAACTTGTTTATCTGCCATTCCCTTACTTGATTCTTTCTTCGTTGTCGAAGCCTTCTCCCCATTCCCACATCCCGCAACCAGTACACTAGTCGATAACGCAAGTGCAGCAATTGTTGTTGCCTTTCTCTTCATTCTTCCTTCCCCCAATCTATATGTATAAGTTAAAACTTGTATAATATATTTTATTATACAAAAG